>NZ_JAYFUY010000116.1:0-9793 GCF_059933065.1 Blautia sp. HA3515
GGGATGCTTCAGCGGGCAACTATGGCGATTTTAATTGGCCTTTCCCCTCGGTACATTTTTGCAGATGAGCCGACCTCCGCTTTGGATGAGGAAAACAAGGCGTATCTGATCCAGGTATTGATGCGGATGAAACAACCGGCAGCAATTCTGTTTGTGTCCCATGATGATGCAGCTATTCGCACTCTCTGTGATGATCTGCTTGTGATGCAGAGCGGAACCATTGTGGAATGTGGCACAACGGCAGACTTGTTTGCCGCCCCTCATAAGGAGTGGACAAAAGAGTTCGTGCGTCTGGCTATGGCTGAGGAAGGAGGTGGCTGGACATGGCAGAAATCCAAGTCCGAAATGTAAGCAAAGATTTTTTGGATGCCTCTGGCAAGCCTTTTCATGTGCTAAAGGACATTTCATTTACATGGAACAAAGGGGAAAATATTAGTTTCACCGGGGAAAGCGGCAGTGGGAAAAGCACAATGGCCCGCCTCTTGATTGGTTTGGAGCAACCCACCAGTGGAGAGATTTTGCTGGATGGCGAGAACATTGCCAAATGGAGTTATGGACAGTGGCGCAGCCATCGCACAAAGATACAGGCCGTTTTCCAGGATGCCACTGGCAGCCTGAACCGGAGGCTCTCCGTAGGGCATAATTTAGAGGAAGCATTACGCAATTTGACCAAGTTATCTTCCGGGGAGCGCAAACAGAGAATTTTAGAACTGATGGATTTGACGGCCACCAACAGAAAACTATTGGATACGCCAACCAAAAACCTATCCGGGGGTGAGCAGCGGCGCGTTGCACTGCTGCGGGCGCTGGCTGTGCGGCCCGACTATCTCATTCTGGATGAGTTAACCAGCGGACTTGATCTGATCTCTCAAAAGGCGATTCGGGAGGTTCTGGAGGCGTACCATCGGGAATACCGATGCAGCTATTTCCTTATCACCCATGATATGAACTTCGCTTATCGCCTGTCCCAGCGCATTTATGAGCTGGAAAGCGGACAGATCGTTAATATCGGTCGATCTAATATTGACATAAATTTACAAGACAAGAAAGGAAGTAAACCATGAAAAAATCAAAACTTGCTCGTCTCATTGCGGCCATTTGTTGTTTCGCCATGCTCCTTACTGCTTGCAGCAGTAACCAGACGCCTGCGGAGTCTGGCGGCGATGTATCAACTACGGCAGACTCTGAAAAGAAAGTGCTGACCTACGCTATCGGAGCAGAAACCACAGACCTCTCCACCCTCTACATGAACAACTCCCTGTGCTGCACATCCAAGTTGGTGTATGAGAATCTGGTGGACTTTGACAATGGTGAGATTGTCCCCGGCCTGGCAGAGAGCTGGGAGTATAACGATGACCAGACAGAGCTCACCTTCCATCTGCGGCAGGGAGTTACCTTCCACAATGGAGAGCCGTTTAACGCCGAGGCGGTCAAGACTAACTTGGAACATAAGCAGTCCAATCCGTCTTTCTACACGCTGAAGGGCATCACCGATATTACGGAAATGGAGATCGTCGATGACTACACCATCACACTCCACTATGACCACCCCTTCTATGCCTATCTGCAAGACTTCTGCTGGTCGGATGTGTGCCCCATGAGCGCGCCGGAGTTCATTATTCCAGATGATTTCCAGACCATTTCCGGTGTGGCTGGTACGGGTCCCTATATCTATGATGAGTATGTGGCTGGCGAGTACACCCGCTTTGTCCGCAACGAGGACTACTGGGGTGAAAAGCCCTATTGGGACGAG
Source organism: Blautia sp. HA3515 (assembly GCF_059933065.1). Lineage (NCBI taxonomy): Bacteria > Bacillati > Bacillota > Clostridia > Lachnospirales > Lachnospiraceae > Blautia > Blautia sp. HA3515. The sequence goes on from NZ_JAYFUY010000116.1 coordinate 1,754, forward strand.
ATCATCGTCAAGTACATTCCTGACTCCACCTCCCGCCTGCAGGCGCTCCAGACCGGCGAGATCGACATGATCTACGGTGCCAGTCTGCTGAGTTATGAGGAATACGACCAGGCCCTTGCCATGGACGGTATTGCTGGCCAGATGGCGGATAAGGACACCCGTGTGCAGATTATCACTACCAATGCCACCCGTCCCTATATGTCTGACCTCCGGGTGCGGCAGGCTGTGGCTTACGCCATTGATAAAGAAGAATTGTCCCAGGCTACTTCTAATGGTTATGAGCCTGCGGCAGATATGATTGTTACTCGTGATACGCCCTATGCCGATGTAGAATTGGAAACCACCTACGACTATAATCCCGATAAGGCGAATCAGCTTCTGGATGAGGCCGGTTGGGTCATGAATGAGAGCACCGGAATCCGTGAGAAGGATGGCGAGCCGCTGAATCTGCTGCTGACTTTGGAATCTGATTATAGTGCAACCAGTATGCCTACCGCCGAGGTCATCAAGAGCCAGCTCGCGGAGGTGGGGATTGATGTGACCATCTACGGCACCGAGCAGATGCAGTGGTACGCTGATTATCTGGAAGGTAAGTTCGATCTGACCCTGTGGCACAGTCAGTTTGCTTTTGCTTCCCCCCACTGCTGGTTTACCCCAATGGACAGCATGGTGCCTCAGACGCCCTCCCTGCCCGGCATTGAGGGCTCCGACGAATTCCTCGCCACCATCAAGGAACTGACGAACATGGTGGATGAGCAGGAGGTCCGTGACACCTATACCTACCTGTTCAACTTCGATATTGGAACGGCGCTGGATATTCCTCTGACCTACCAGAAGGATATGATTGTCTATAACACAGACAAGATTTCCGGCTATACCTTTACCGGAACCCCCTACTTCTTCGACATTCTTTCTCTGGAACCCGCTGAATAAGGAAGGTGTAAAATGAAGCTCCATGCGTCGGGAGAAGATTATCTGGAGGCTATCCTTGTCCTCTATAAGAAAACGGGCATGGTACGCTCCTTGGATGTTGCCCGGTACATGGAGGTTTCAAAACCCAGCGTATGTTACGCAGTAGGAACTTTGCGAGAGGGCGGTTTTTTGACAATGGATGAAAAGCATTATCTGCACCTGACAGAACTTGGCCGGGATATGGCTGAAAAAATTTACGAACGCCATTGTTTTTTTACTCATCAACTTATATCCGTTGGAGTTAATCCACAAATTGCAGAAGTTGATGCTTGTCGTATGGAACATGCAGTCAGTGATGAAAGTTTTCAAAAACTGAAAGAGCATGCGATGAGAGAGATTGCTTCACAAAAAATTGACAATATATTTGATGATTTTCCTGTGAAGAAGTAGAAAAGGTTGCTTTGCTAAAATAGATTAAATATGAAAGACACAAAATACAAGATATTAGCATATTTTGACAATCAATCATATCGAAAACTATTCAATGAGGTAAACTCAGATTATGCAGAAAATCTACAAATTTTACTGCATAATTTGAGTTTATTTTCTTATGATGTGCTTATAATAGGAGTGATCCTTTATAAAGAGAACATAAGTAATATTATATCTGCTATTAGAAAAATAACGCAGATACCAATTATTATTTTGGCGGATGCTTCTTCTTTATTGTGTATGTCATGGAAAAAAGAATCAATATACGCTGGTGCAGATTGTGTAATGGATATAAATAGCACTATAGAAGAAGTAGATCTGCAGATTTTTTCATTGGCACGACGAAACAATAAACAAAAAATAACTCAAAAGCAATCCGAAACGATGATTAATAAGGGAAAACTTGTAATGGATCATAAGAAACATAAAGTATTTTGGAATAGAGTAGCGTTACATTTAACACAACAAGAATATAATTTTTTATACTTATTAGCGGTGACACCGATGAGAGTATACACATTTGAACAGATTTACCAGCTTGTATGGAAAGATTATTCCGTTGGTGATATTAAAAATATCATTTGGTGTCTGGTAAAGCGATTGAGAAAAAAGCTAAATGCCGTTGAAGATGGTGCCGGGAATTGCATTGTCAGTGTGCGAGATATAGGCTACAAATTTGAATTGAATAAAGAAAACGAACAGCAGTAGTATCCGAAATACAGGTTAAAAATTTGAATTGAATAATGAAAACGAACAGCAGTAAGGCGAATAATCCGTAAAAAGGTTGTTCGTCTTATTTTATTTATTCTGGAAAGAAGGTGATAAAAACTGACCGTCAATTGACAGTTTTCTGACCGTTAGCTGACAGGTTCATCCGATACACTGTGCCTTTGTAAAAAGATGATTACAAAGGAGTTCCGTGTTTGCAGGGAGACAGCAGAGATGCCTGGCATTCCTGTAAACAGGAAGAACGAGCCAGATCACCGCCACACTCCGATTTGATTTCGCAAAAATTCAGATCGGAGGAAAAGATAAGTGGCTTACAATAAAGCAAAAGAAGAATATAGATGGAACCAGTGGAAAGCAGAGGAAGAGAAGATCCTGCGTGAGCAGGGGGTGGATGAAGAGGCGATCCAGAAGCTCCGGGAGTATGACTGGGACGATTTCAACGTCAGAGCGGAGATTCCGGGAACACCAGACCTCGCTTCTGGACTGCATGGAACTGCTCCTGGAAGAAAAAGAAACCAAAGAGTCCCAGCCGGAGAGCGTGGAAGCCCTGCTGGATACCGTGGAGAATGAAGCCCTGCTTCAGATTCTGTTATCGACCGACAAGAAAACCCTTCAGATGGTTGTCCTGAAGATGATGGGATATGCACCAAAAGAAATCAGCCATCACATGGAACTGCCGGAGCAGACGGTTTATACAAGACTGCGGAGATTAAGGGAAAAGATCAAAAAGTCTATGAAATTTGAATAAAACGAAAGGACCTCATCGGCTGACTATTAGAACGAACAGACAGGAGGATTGATACGATGGATGAAAAAGAAGTGTCCGAAATGCAGGAAGAAATGATGACGGTACCTGATAGTTGAGCCGATGAAAGCACCTTATGTCAAAAGCATCCCGAATGAGCTGGAGAATCTGCAGCAGGCAGTAGGCGGTGACATTGAAATGACCTATCCGTTTGAAGATGAAGTTGGAATCCTTTTAAACGGTAATGGAAAATTTGAGGGATTGCCACTGAATCGGGCGTTATATGATGACCACGGACAGATTTATGATGCCATAGCCGGAACTTTCCTTGTGGTAGGGCTGACAGAAGATGATTTTACTTCGCTGACACCGGAGCAGATTGAAAAGTTTAAAGAAAAATATCAGTCACCGGAAATTTTTACTCTGTTTAACGGAGAACTCCATGGTGATGAAGATGCCGCCGCAGGAACAAAAAGAACAGAAGAAAAGCCAGAAGAACGATGCACAGCAGAAGCATCCGGCAAAGAAGAAAAAAAGATCCGGGGGATGCAAGATAAAAAATTTTTCTGTAGGATGAATAAAAATATACACTGCTATCGGCTAGTAAGCAGAGGGACATCCCTCGGCTGTTCTTTGGCAAGTGAATATCGGCACTACAGGTACGTTCCCAACCGTAGAAGCGTGACAGCATGAGCGCCATGATTAAGTATAGGGTAAAGATTCTTAGACTTGGAGCGAGGAAGCATAGCTGTGAATAAGGCGGTGGCAGCCTTTCGCCAGGATCACGGACGGGGGATAATGATACACGTTACCAGCCAAAGAGCGGAAGATGGACTCCGGGTTGTAATCAGAAAGACCCTCAGGACATCTGTGAGAGGCGGCAGGCCAGCCGCCCGCCTGTAGTGTCCCCTTTCCCAGAAGAAAAGCAGGGATGGTTCCTGGGGGTGCGAGGTCAAATGCGGAACAACAAGATAAAATAACAGAAATCAATGAAGAAGTGTGTCGTTGATATCAGATACCATGCGGCTGTGGGAAACTACAGCCGTATTCCTGTGGTATTAACGTCACATCAAGGGGGAGAGAAAAGATGCAAGAAACAAAAAGAAGTGGAATGGGCAAGGATCAATTCTGGAATCTGATTGAAAAGGCAAAGGAAGTCTGTGGTACTGATCTGGATGCTTCAGCAGTATGGATTAAACAGCAGCTTTTCTATATGACACCGGAAGATGTCCTGGAATTCCACAATCTTGTTCCCAGTTACCGGGATGCGGCTTATAAGTACGGCTTATGGACAGCGGCAGGTATTCTGATGGAGACCGGGGTGCAGCGATGATGGATTTTCCGATTTTCGGATGTGGCTGATCGCCCAGGGAAAAGAAGTCTATCTGAATGCCTTAAAAGATCCGGATGCCCTTTCCGGTGTAACTCCGTGATGGATACTGCAGCTTTGAATCACTGGGATATATCTCATCGCAGGTCTACAGTGCCATGAAAGGAAAAAATATCTATCAGGACAGTACGGCAAAAATGCAGATGGAATGTTATGAACAGGTGGTAAGGGATATTGTGTATCATCCCATGATCGAATATCCGCTGGAATTACCGGAAGCAATGGTGGTTTATCCGAAACTCTGTGAATGCTATTTGTCCGAGCAGGTAAAGAAAGCTCCGCAGAAGGTAAGGACATGGAATGTTTGCCGGACAGATATCCGAAGGATGATGGCAAGAGGGAATGCTGCCGTAAAGAAGATGCAGGAGCAGGGACAAAAAGCACCGGAAGCGGTAAAGGCTGTCCGTAAGGGAATGGTAAGATAAGCCTTCCGGCAAGGAGAAGTAATGTGTTATAAAAACGAATATCAGAAAAGGGCGCATGGCGAAGTGGAACAGATCTTTCGGGAACTTCTCCCGGACAGCCGGGCTTCATGTAAGGGAAGAACAGATCCGTCTCTGCCATGAAATGCTCGGATACCCTTATGAAAAATGAGATTACGCTCTGTGATGCAGGAGTCGGCATCGGAAAGACCTATGCCTATCTGACAGCCTGCATCCTGATGCGGAAATATAGTGTACTGCATTCCGGTTATTCGGGATGTGACAGGCGGTCTGTGGTGGTATCTACTTCCAGCATCGCCTTACAGAAAGCCATCATAGAGGAATATGTTCCATTCTTATCGGACGTACTGTTAAGAGCAGATCTGCTTCAGGGAGAATTAAAAGCAGTCGTCCGCAAGGGAAAGGAACATTTTGTATGCGATTACAGGCTGGCCCAGAGATTAGAGGCAGTCCGGGACAAGAATAAAAATCAGGCACAGATGGAGGCTATCGCAAGTCCCTCCGTCACTGCTTTGATTTAGATTCCGTACATAACCTGAGCGGTTTTGACCGCAGGCTGGTGTGCGTACCAAAATTCTGCCCTAGGGAGTGTCCGGGGGAAAAGTAGAATGCCGTTATCAGAAGCATCTGGATAGTTCCAGGAAAGAGGACATTTTTTTACAGATCTGCAATCACAATTATCTTCTGGCAGATGCCATGCACCGGGCAAACGGGTACCGGCCGCTTCTGGCAGATTACCGGGCTCTGGTCGTGGATGAGGCCCATAAGCTCCCGGAAGCCGCCAGCCAGATGTATGGAAGAAGCATTGGAAGGGAAGATGTGCAGGAGATCGCTTATTTTTTAAGCAGGGAGCATAAAGGCACGGATGGGAAACGGCTGCAGGAATGGTTTGCTGCACTTCATACGGAAATCCGGAATCATCGGAAAGATGGCACAGAGGACATGGCTGGAAAAGAAAGTTTTTATTTCCCACCGGGGGCTGGAAGCCTTCTGGCCCAGATAAAGGAAAGGCTTCAGCTTATGATCAAAAGGCTTGCCGGGAACATTCCTTACTGGATCTTCCGGCGGCTGGAAGAGATGGACGAGCTGTTCGGCTGGTTTTTAAAGAACGACAAGCGATATATTTTGTTTTTACAGCAGGACAGCCGGGGACATTTAACCTTTATGGCAGTCAACCGGGAGATCCCGAAGTATCTGGATGCGACTTTATGGAGCCGGGGATTTCCGGCGATCTTAACCAGCGGCACCTTAAAAGCCGGGAACGGGTTTGCAAGAACCAGACAGATGACCGGGCTGGAAAAAGAAACGGGCGTCCGGGAGTGTGTGGCAGAATCCCCATTCTGTTACAAAGAGAACTGTCTGCTTTACATCCCGGAGCATTTAAGACCTATGAAAAAGGGAAGCAGGGAAGAGGCCGAGCAGCTTGCCGTGCAGATCCGTGATCTGGTGTGTTCCACTTACGGGCATACGCTGGTACTGTTCACATCTTATACCCTGATGGGAAATGTGCAGCAGCTTTTGCGGGATCAGATCCCGTTCCCGATGGTGCAGGTATGGAGAAACTCCCAGGAAGAGATTGCACGGTTTAAGAAGATGGAGAATGCAGTGCTGTTCGCAGCCGGCTCCTGCTGGGAAGGTGTGGACTTTCCGGGTGACATGGTATCGTCCCTGATTATCGTAAAACTACCGTTTTCTGTTCCGGACCCTATCCATGAAGCCCAGAGGGAGCAGTACCGATCGCTGAAATCCTACATCCAGACCATCGTGGTGCCAGATATGCAGAAGAAGTTGCGTCAGGGATTTGGCCGGGCAATCCGCACGGAGCAGGACACCTGCGTTGTGTCTATTTTAGATCACCGTGCCACGAAAAAAGGCAGGTATCGGAGTGATGTTCTGGAAGCACTGCCAAAGTGCCAGATGGCAGAACGGATCGAAGAAGTAGAAGATTTTATCCGAAGCCGGAAAGTGGAGCGTTACTACAGCTGAGAGCATCCGTGGCGTTGTTGGTTCTGCCCAGATCCGGGTAGCAGACAGGACAAAAAGTTTAGTGGTATTTCAGGGGCGGTTTGGAGCGAATTGGTAGTATTGGTGATAGCTTTATCGGCATGAGTTGGGTATACTGTGTATAGCGTTAGAGGAAAGGAAGTGAGCAGAAATGAGAAGATATGAGCTGGAAACAGAAAGAGAAGGCTCTGCAGTTTATTTCTTCATCAGAGATATAGAAACTTTGGACATTGTCCTGCTTCCTACCAAATATCTGATGCACAAGATACGGAGCAAATGTTCGCCGAATACGATACGGCGCTCCGCACTTTCCATCCTGTATTATCTGGAATACATCCATGAAAAAGAACAGGAATTGATAGATATATATCAAATGCCTTATGTCGAACAGACAGAACACTTTGTAAAGTTTTTATACTGGCTGAAAGCTGGGAAACATACGCAAGATGAAAATCACAGATCTCCGAACAATGGAACCTGCAACGCATACTTAAAAGATGTGTTCAGGTTCTATCTTTTTATAGAAGAAGAGTACCAGCAGTTCGGGGAACTGAAAGCACTGTCCTATAATTATTTTATGGCAGTCGATGCGGTAGGTGTAAAGAAAAGCATACGGTCAAGGAGCTTCAAAGGCTATTTAAAAGAGGAAGAGCATAAGGCAAGGGCAGCAAAGAAAGATGAAATTGTAGAAATCCTGAAAGCGTGTACCAATATAAGAGATCGGCTTCTCATGCTGCTTCTGGCAGAGACAGGCTACCGGATCGGTGAGATTTTGGGAATTGATTATAGTAAGGACATTGATTATCGGAACCACATAATCCGGGTATATTTCCGTGAGGACAATGAAAATGGAGCGAGAGCCAAGAATGCAGAATACCGAAGTGCGAAGATCAGCAAAGATACCTTCGATTTTTTAAATCTGTATATTGCAGAGTACCGAAAACTCCTTCAGCACCAGACAAGCCTGTTTGTGAATATTTCCGGGGATAACATCGGAAAACCAATGAACGTGGAAGCGGTATACTCTATGCTGAAGAGAATGGAAAAGAAAACCGGGATCAAGATCACGCCACACATGCTCCGGCATTACTTTGGAAATGAGCGGAGAAAAGCAGGATGGTCGCTGGAACTGATACAGTTAGCCTATGGACACCGCCACATCCAGACCACCATCAACTATTTGGACATTGTGGATGATGAACTGCTGGATGCCAGTCAGGAATTCTACGAGAAACATTCTTCCCTGTATGGGATTGAGGAACTGCTATAGGAGGTGGTTTTATGCCTGCGTTTTTACAGCCTTTTATAGAGGCGGAAAAGTATAA
>NZ_JAYFUY010000117.1:0-6461 GCF_059933065.1 Blautia sp. HA3515
CCATTCCATTCCATTCCATTCCATTCCATTCCATTCATTTTATTCTTTTTTTTTTTTTTTTTTTTTTTTTTTTTTTTTTTTCTTTCTTTCTTTCTTTCTTTCTTTCTTTCTTTTCTTTTTCTTTCCCTCCCTCCCTCCCTAAAGTTTTGGAAGTCTTGGCTCAGAGCTTAGTTTCTGTCTGTATGAATGGTAAGCTGTGAGTGAAAATGTGTACACTTACCAGTCTCTACATGTTTTTGAAATCTACTTTTCTTATCTAAACATGATATCGCCTTTAATCTTTTACAAAAATGTTACAGCTTTATGTAATAGATTATACAACGGTATTTTTTAATCGTCAATACAAAAGTATAAGTATGTAAACTTTTCACAATATTTATTTTCCTTTTCTTAGCAAAAAAAGAGCAAGATTGATAATAATCTTTGCTCTTTTTTAACATTTGTAACAATTTCATATTATATTTTTTGTAACATTTTCCAAAGCGATGGATATCACAAAAAAGCTTTACAGAAGATGCTTCCTCAGTTCTTCTCCGCTCATAGCAGAAAGATAGGCTGGCGCCACATCAAAAACTGTTTTACATCCTTTCTGGCCTTCCTGATTCATCCGATACGCAGCCCGTGCATAAGCAACCAGTACGGAAGAAGTAAATTCCGGATTTGAATCCAGCTTCAGGCTGTATTCGATCACATGGCTATTTTCATCATTCCATCCGGTCTTTCCGGTACGGATCACAAAACCGCCGTGAGGAATACCACTGTGGTTCTTCTTTAACTCTTCTTCGGAAATAAAATGAACGGTGGTATCATATTCATCAAAATAATTAGGCATGGTCTTGATCTCACGTTCAATGCGTGCAAGATCTGCGCCTTCCTTGGCAACTACAAAACACTCTCTGGTATGTTTTTCCCTTGTGGAAAGCTGTGGGTTCTCTCCCTTTCGTACTGATTCAAGTGCAGCTTCTACAGGAATGGTATACTGTCTGGCATCCTTCACGCCTTCGATCCTGCGGATAGCATCAGAGTGTCCCTGACTTACTCCTTTACCCCAGAATGTATAATCACAGCCTCCAGGAAGGATTGCATTAGCATACATACGGTTCAGTGAAAACATACCCGGATCCCAGCCAACAGAAATGATCCCAATATGTTCATTTTCTGATGCAGCTTTATCTACAGCTGCAAAATGCTCCGGGATCCTCTTATGTGTATCAAAGCTGTCGATCACGTTAAACCACTGTGCATATTTGGGCGTCTGTGTAGGAAGATCTGTAGCACTTCCTCCACAGATGATCAGTACATCGATCTGATCTTTCATTTTTTCTGCATCATTTACAGAATAGACTTTGGCTGTTTCTGTGAGAATAGTCACATTCTCCGGATCACGGCGTGTGAATACTGCCACAAGCTCCATATCCGGATTATGTTTGATGGCACATTCTACTCCCCTGCCAAGATTTCCATAACCTAAAATACCAATTCTAACACTCATTACTTTTTCTCCTCTTTGTCTCTATTATAACCGTCTGTTCCGAAAAGCCTGCCTTTAACAGCAGATCACACCGCTTCCCGGACAGCACAGATTACAAGCTGTACTGGCTAAGCACATCTTCATGCACATATCGCCATTCTCCATAGGCATGCCTCCAAAGGGATCCTGTTGCTGCCGGTACCAGGTACCGCCTCCGTCCATCCGGTTCTTCAGCATCTGATACTGGGCATTGCCAGGATCCAGACGAATCGCCTGTTCTATATCATTTCTGGCATTTACATTATTACCAAGCCCCATATTGGCCATAGATGAAAGATAATACCATTCTCCGTTTCTCTGGGAAAGAGACCGCAGTACATTCATAGCTTCCTGATAATGTCCGCTCTGGATAAAATTAGCCGCTGCACGTCTGCGGATGCTCTCCTCATCTTCGTATCCGCCGGATTGCTGACTGAAGCCTCCAAAGCCTCCATAGCTGCCAGCTCCTCTGCTTCCATATTCCCGTTCTTTCATGATCTGGTCATAGGCCTGCTGAACTTCCTTAAATTTCTCTTCAGCCTTGTCTTTGTCAGGGTTATTAATATTCGCATCCGGATGGTATTTCCGGCTTAAACGTCTGTATGCCTTTTTGATTTCCTCGTCTGAGGCATCCTGTGATACTCCCAGAACACTATATGGATCAAACATGTTCTTTCTCCTGTTCTTCTCTCCTTTTTCTGGTAATCGCCTCAAACCTTACCCATACACCGGAATACAGGATATTCCTCAGAATATCTCCATACATTAGAATAGGCAGTTTTTCAAATTCACGACAGGCTTCTGCAAGCATCATGATCAGAAGCTGTTGTACCTCATCTTCAAACCCTTTTATTTTAAAGCGTTTTGAAAAAGGATTATAATTTCCATTTTTCAGATCTGCTTCCACATCATCATACGCATCCAGAATATAAATAAACTTTCCAAAATAGAACCCCATTTTCCGAAGAGTATCTGCCCACACATCTTCCTGATACACAAAGATCTCAGCCATGATCTTTCCAAAAATGCCGGATACCTGATCAATATCCTTCTCATCTTTCTTTTCAAGATCCGAAAGCTGTTCCAGCAGCCGGACGATCCTGTGCACCTTTTTATCGTATTCGACAGAAAGCCTGCGGTTCTTACCCTGTAGGGCCTTTGCATATGCAAGCTTCAAAAGATCCTTGTCGTCTTTCCAGTCATCCACACATTTATAATAGGTAAGGATAATGTTCATATCTGCCGCATATTCTGTGAAACGGTTTTTCCGTACTGTCTCTTTGTGAACAGGATGCAGGATACAATGGGTAGTTCCTTTCTTTGTCCCAGGCTCATATAATCCGCTAAGCAAAAGCGCCACAAAGGTCATATCATAAGTAAGGGACAGTTGTCCGAAAAATCCATATTTTCTTTTCAGTTCCCTACAAAGCCCACAATAAAAGGATTTGTATAAATCGAAATCTTTAATTTTTAATTCCGGCTTATTTACCACAATATATCCGAACATATCAGCTCCTCTTTACAAATTTGCTGTGACACTTTGGACAGCTGATCTCAATCTTTCCTTTTCCTCTTGGAATCCTGACTTTCTGTCCGCAGGAAGGACAAGTATAAATATGATAGTCCTTTCTCTGCTTCATAAGATTTTTTTCTTTGTTCAGTCTTTGACGTATGGTAGCTGTAGCTGACAAGTACTTCTGATTCTCCTGTGCTCTCTTGGAAATATTTCTGGAAAAAATCCTGAAATATGTATACACAATGACTACAAGGCCTAACATATCCAGAAGAGAACCTGCGCTGCTTCCTGTGTTGACAAAAATCGCCAACACAATAGAAACCAGTGCCACACCCATGGTAAACTTTGCAAACTGGTCAACTCCGTAACGTCCCTGCATAAATCTGTAAAATTTGTCTTTCATGAAATCCTTCTTTCCTTATTCAGTCTGTCTCTTTCCCTGATCCCAGCCTGTGAAGGTCTATCTGTCACTGCATACCTGAAAAATGTAAAACTTAAGATAATAGGACTCATCTGCTGCCCACAGGATCGGATGATCCGGAGCCTGTGTCCTGTATTCTACCTGACGCAGCCGTTTATGAGCGCTTCGTGCTGCCTGCCCGATCGTCTGTGTAAAAAGCTCATAATCCATAAAATGAGAACAGGAACAGGTGGCCAGAAAGCCGCCTTCACTCACCAGCTTCAAAGCACGCAGATTAATCTCTCTGTAGCCCTTCACTGCATTCTTTATGGAACTTCTGGACTTTGTAAACGCAGGTGGATCCAGGATCACCACATCAAACTTTTCTTCCTTTTCCTCCAATTCAGGCAGTAGCTCAAATACATCCCTGCATATAAACTGTACCCGATCCTCCAGACCGTTCAACCTGGCATTTGCAGCTGCCTGATCCACGGCAAGAGCTGATGCATCCACTCCTAATACACTGGAAGCACCTGCGATCCCTGCATTTAATGCAAAAGAACCTGTATGAGTAAAGCAATCCAGCACTCTGGCATTCTTGCAAAGTTTCTGGATCGCAAGCCTGTTAGATCTCTGGTCAAGGAAAAATCCTGTTTTCTGACCATCCTTTACATCAACCTGATATTTTACCTGATTTTCTTCAATTTCCACAAGAGTTGGGAATTCCGGTCCGATAAAGCCCTTTACAAGCTCCATCCCCTCCTGGCGGCGAACCTTGGCATCACTTCTCTCGTATACGCCACGGATCTGGATACCATCTTCTTTCAGAACCTTTTTCAGAAGTTCTATGATCATTTCTTTATATCTGTCAATTCCCAGTGCCAGAGACTGAACCACCAACACGTCAGAAAACTTATCAATCACAAGTCCCGGAAAAAAATCTGCCTCGCCAAAGATCACTCTGCAGCTGCGGGTATCTACCACCTTCTTACGGTATTCCCAGGCATCCCGTACTCTTTTTCAAAAAACACTTCATCGATCACGGTTTGCTCATCCCTTGACAGCAGCCGGACTGTGATCCTGGAATTGGTATTGATAAATCCTTTCCCTAAAGGATATCCGTCAAAATCATGAATCAGTACAATATCGCCATTCACAAAGCTTCCCATGATCGTGGCAATTTCATTGTCAAAAATCCACATACCGCCGGATTTTAACAGCCTGCCTTCTCCTTTTTTCAAACTGACAACTGCAAGACCCATTTATATTCTCCTTTGTGTAATTCGTAACTGTTCAGTACCCTCGCAAAATCCTTCCTGCCGAATAGCTACTTTGATCATGCTTTTGGTGCTTTGACAGCAAAAGCATATTTATTGGAACATTCTATCACACTCTTTTTCTTTTTTCCAGTATTTCGCATAAATAAGAAAAAACTGCCACACCTGTAAGATGTGGCAGCAAATAAAACATAACTTTTCAATACCCTCACAATATACTTTCTGCTGAATAGTTACTAAAAAATTTAATTTGCAGAAACGGTCTTATCCTTCTGTACTGGGTGGATCTGGATCAGGTTCATCCTGATCAGTGCTGGACGAAGTGCATTGTATATGAACACAACCAGGATCACAGAAACAACTGCATTCACAAAGGTGGTCACTGCACTAAGCTTGGCAAGAACAGCAGCCATCTCCTGTGGCTGTCCCAGTATATACTGTTTGTAGAAAAATCCTACAACCGGATCTGCCACAACATTAAATGCCAGACCAGCAACAGAAGCAATCAGACTCCATTTAAATACGTATGACTTATCTGTACTCTCATTGATCTTTGCAACCTTATGTGCCACAAGGCCGGTGATCAAGCCAATACACAGCTTCAGAACAAATGTCTTCGGAGCTCCTGTAATATAAACCGGATCCATCAGATCTGCGATAGTCATGCCCACAGCACCGGCAAGACCGCCGTAAACACCTCCAAGAAGCAATGCGGCAAGTACACAGAATGCATTTCCAATGTGAAGAGATGTAGCATCTCCACCCGGAACCGGAATCTTGATCTGTAAAAATGTGAAGGATACATAGCAAAGTGCTGCAAGAATCGCAGTCTCTGCAAGTTTCATGATTGTTGATGTCTCTTTGTTATTCATGTTAGTCACTGCCTTTCCTTTTCCTTTATATGCCTCCCTTACAGGGACTGACTGGATCAACCTGAATCAGTTCCTTCCGGTCTGGCAACATATTACCTGGAAACTGTGGATTTGGCAATGGTCAATTTTAACTATTTTTAAGGGGACAGTTATTCATTGATGGTTTCATCGTAAACCATATCGTCTCCTTCAGCAGGAGTCATATCGGATTCATCCATAGTGGTATCGTCTGTATTATCCATGGATGTGTCTGTCCCTTCTGTATCGTAAGATGCATCTGTATTATCCGGTACTGCTGCATCTGTATTCTCAGTTGTCTCATCCATGCTGGTCTCACCATACAGCTGCTCGAAGAACTTCATGGTGTCTTTGTACAGGGTGTTCTTATCGTCAGAAGAAACATTATCACCAAGGATATCTGCCTTATCACCAGCTTCTGCCTTCTGATCATCTGTCAGATCAATACCGAAGATCACCTTCAGGTCTTCCTGAAGCATATTAAGCTCAGTAGTCAGATAATCTTCATTACCGGTAGGAACATAAGATCCTGTACCATTGCCAAGGATCTCCAGATATTTGGTAAGAACTGCGTTGTACAGCTTCTCACCCTGATCGCTGTCAAGAGTCACTGTGCATACAGCTTCTGATCCCATAGCCTCCTGAAGTGCCTCTGCATCACCTTCATACTCTCCCTTGCCGAAAGTCTTGGCTTTCTCAAAGAGTGCTTTGGCATCATCTGTCAGGAAATCTGTATTCACTTCAGAAATATTCAGGATCTCATCCCCGTCAGGAATATCTGAAGAATTTACAGAGTCGCCATTTACATCGGTGCTGTTATCTGTGCTGCTATCTGTAGTATTATCTGTACTGGTGTCAGCACTATTAC
>NZ_JAYFUY010000118.1:0-13236 GCF_059933065.1 Blautia sp. HA3515
AGCATTGATGGCGAAAATATGCGTTCTAATGAACAAGCATATCTGGCACTAAAAGAAGCTATACCGGAAAATCCATATCTTGTGTCTGCATGGCAGCGGCAGGATGAATTGATTCGGGAAAACAGCTCTACCTTTTTACTGATTTGTTTTGCAACGGTTATCTTCTTGATTGCAACAGGAAGCATATTATATTTTCAAAATATATCCTCTGTTTCCTATGACAAATCCGACTATGAAATTATGCAGCGGATGGGGTACAATGAAAGCATGATAAAGAAATCCGTAAGGCGGCAAGTCCAGACATACTATATCATTCCGTATGTGATAGGATTGCTGCATAGCATTTTTGCCATTACCTGCTACAAATCAGCTTTAATGGATGACTTGCTTGGGAAAAGCAGTGCTGTATTGGTTCCGGTTCTGTTTTCAATTGCAGTATTTTCTGCTATCTATGCAATTTATTATCAGTTGACCAAACATTCTTGTTATAAGATTGCCTTGAATTAAGGATAGCGGCTGGTATCCAAGTGGGTGCCAGCCGTTTAGCTGTTCACAAAGATTTAAGATCACCAAACTTGAACTTATAGAGAAACAACAGTACAATGAAAAAGAACGGAGGTGGACACATGAAAAACGCATACCTTTCCCGGCAGGTATTCTTCGCTTTCAATCAGTTTGCGATCATCTGCTATCTTGGATTTATGGCGGCACAGAATGATTTTATACAGCAAAATTCCTTTGTTCATTTCCTGCTGCTTTCATTCCTGATTTTTGATGCGGAATATATTTCATATAAAAACGTAAAAGGTAACAAAACCTTAAATCACTTTTCCTTGCTATTATTATTGCTGGGCTGGCAATTCCTACTGTATCTTTTTGATTTCCGTCCCATATCAGATATAGTATCAACGGTGTTGCTCCCTATTTGCTTCTATCAGTCGATTTATTTTGTACAGGCATTCTTATTTCAAGAATCTGCTTACCGAGGGCAAAAACCGCTTCTTGCCTTTTTGAAAACTTCCTGTATCATAGCTGTATTCTGCTTCTTTGTTTCGGATCGTGCTTTTTTTGCAGCCTATCAGCTGCAAGTCCTTCTTTCAACCGTGACCCTTATCATCGTGGGCATCATGCAGAGAAAGCGGATCATGTTTGTAGCAAAAAGCCAATGGAAGCGAATACTTTTTTCAAGTGTGCTGGTATTCCTCCCGTTTATCTGCTATATCATTGCGTTTCTCAAAAACGCTGCATATTTGGAAAACCTGGGGAGCTATATTCCTGTGATGCTTACCTTTGTCAGTATCCATAGTATTGTATTTCAATATCGTCCTAAACAGGCACAATTCTGGGCGCTATCTGGAGGCAACCTTGTATTTCTCGCTTCTGTTGGGCTGACGGGATTGATTGGTATCGCATACCTTTTCAAAATCCCTCTTATGGCAGTTTTTATGAGTATCCATATGGCAATGTTACTGATGCTTATTTACAATGTGCTTCTATATGTGCGCATTTGCAGCCATCCAACAGATTATAATAACGCCGCAGATCGTCAGCACTTCTATGCCTACTCATTGGAACAAATTAAGAGAGAAGAAAAACTCAAAAAAGACTTTTCAAACTATCTGCATGACGATATTTTACAAGACCTGCTTTCTATCAAAAATATGATACGCAAAGCAGAACAGCCGGAAGTGAAACAGTTGCTGCTTGATACTTTAACGGAATTAAATTCCTCCATCCGATTTCAGATGCAGAGCTACCATCCAACTCTGATAAAAAGTTTAACTTTGAAAGAAAACATTCAAAGCCTGCTTGATTCGTTGAGTGAAAATAATTCCGTTACAATTCGGTTGGATTGTGATGCTGACTTTTTTCTCGTAGAACCGTACAATATGTTGATCTACCGCATGATAAAAGAACTCACAACAAATGCACTGAAACACTCTTCCGCAACAACCATTTCTGTTTTGTTGATACAGGAAAACGGGCGTATTACCCTAAAGGTAACGGATAATGGCAAGGGCTTCCAACCATTTATCCATCAGACCGGAACACACCAAGGACTTGCTTCTATCGGAGAACAGGTCAACTTATTAAACGGCACTATGAATATCAAGCCAGCCGCTGGTGGAGGAACAACGATTGCCATTTCCATGCCCATGAACGGAGGTGATTCCTATGAAAGTTTTATTAGTCGATGACCATGCCCTTTTTGCAAAGAGCCTTTCCATTGCCTTATGTGACTTCCCGGAAATTGAACAGTTTTCCAGTACAAAAGACATTCAACATCTGGAAGAACTGATTGCCGGAGCAGCTCCTGTCCCGGATATTCTGTTGATTGACATTAACTTAGGCGGGCTGACAGACGAGGACGGGCTAATGCTCACAAAGCATTTATTGGAACATTTCCCAGAACAAAAAATTGTCATATTATCTGGCTATAATCTTCCTGTCTACCGCAAAGAGGCAAAGCGGGTTGGCGCAAAGGGGTTTATTAGTAAGGATGTAGAACCCGACGAGCTTCTTCATATTTTGCTTATGGTTAACGATGGGGCAACACACTTCCCACGAGAGGAGGTTTTTATCGAGGATCTGACCGAGGGAGAAAAGAAAGTCCTCGAATTGGTTGCCACAGGTGCCAAACGTAAAGATATTGCTGAACAGCTTTTTATCAGCGAAAGAACCGTATCAAACCACTTACAACATATTTTTGAAAAGTTACAGGTGGGGTCTACGATAGAAGCAGTAACAAAAGCAATACAGTTAGGGTATATTGCGCCCATATAAATGAAAATATATGTTTTTGCAAACCATCACTCTCTCATTTCCTCTATCCTTTATGTGTTCCACCCAGATTGCCTAAGCAATCGGCAACACGCACACCCTGCTTCGCAGGCTGCACATCAAAAGAAGCAAGCACTGCCGTTGTCATGACAAACGGCTCATTTTCCACTACTGCCCTTCCAGACAATGTGGAAAAATGACACAGGGAAGTATCCCTGACCCTCTTGATTTTTTCATCTTACTCTTGACCCTCTTTTTTCATTTTGCTACAATAAGCAGTGGACAGGTATATCCAAACAGCCAAATAAAAATGATACGAACTGTTGTAAACCGAACAAGTTACAGCAGTTTTTTTGTACCCATTTTTAGAGAATCGCAAACAATCATAAGAAATGAGGAATGGAAAATGACAGAACGTACACGAAAACACCCCGTACAATTTTACCTGAGTGATGATGAACAATACATCCTGGATGAAAAGTTCCGGCTCTCCAAAATGAGAAGCAAATCTGCTTTTCTCCGGAAGTTGGTGCTATATGGATTTGTCTATGATGTGGATTACTCCCACATCCGTGAAATGAACGCCTTGCTGGGAAATATCAGTGGTAATCTCAACCAGATTGCCAAGCGGGTAAACACAACAAATACCATTTACAAAAAAGATATGGAAGATATAAAGGAGCTGATGGATCAGATATGGCAGTCACAAAAATCCATAGTATTAAAACAACCGTTGATAAAGCAATAGAATACATCTGTAATCCAGATAAGACTGATGAAAAGATTTATATTTCATCTTTTGCCTGCGCCCCGGAAACCGCTGCACTTGATTTCAAATATACTTTAGACCACACCACAGAACAAAATTTTTCTGACGGTCAGGATAAAGAAAACAAGGCATTTCATCTGATACAGGCATTCCTGCCGGGAGAAGTTTCTTACGAAGAAGCTCATGCCATTGGAAAAGAATTAGCAGATAACTTATTACAGGGAAAGTATTCTTATGTACTGACCACACATATAGATAAAGGTCATGTACATAATCATTTAATCTTCTGTGCTGTAGATAATATCGAACACAAGCATTATCACGATTGCAAACAAAGCTATTGGGAAATCCGAAAGCTCAGTGACCAATTATGCCAGGAACATGGTCTGTCTGTTATTGAGCCGGATGGAAAACGTGGCATGAAATATAATGAATGGACTGCAAATAAAAATGATGCCGGGTGGAAATCACAGATACGAAAAGATATTAACCAAGCTATCAAAGTCGTTTCCTCTTATGAAGAATTTCTTGCTTTAATGAAAGCCAAAGGCTATGAAATGAAGGGCACAGAAATTTCTGAAAACGGAGGAAAATATATTACTTTCCGCCCTGTTGGAAAAGACCGTCCTGTCCGTGGAAGTGCTAAGTCACTGGGCAAAAACTTTACGAAACAACGGATCAAAGAACGGATAGAAAATAAACGTCAGCACACTCCGATGCCCTACACACGGAAACGTATTATTGATACCGCTTCTGATCCCAAATTTGCAGAAAATATTGGTTTGAAAAAGTGGGCCGCAAAGGAAAATTTGCAGATTGCTTCTGAAACATACAATCAAATGCTTGCTCGGAACATCCACAATTTTGCTGAATTGGATAACAAGATTTTATCCCTGCAGGAACAGAAAAAATCTGCTAATACTACTGTCGTTTCACTGGAACACAAAATGCAGGAACTTGCAGAAATTATTAAATATGTGGAACAATATCGTGAAAATAAATCCTATAATGACCGCTATGAAAAATCCAAAGATCCTGATAGATTTTTGAGAAAATATGAATCGCATATTATCCTTTTCTCCGGTGCGGAACGTATGCTACAGCGGAAAGGTATCGACCCTGCACATATGAACTTGAACCACTTAAAATCACGATATAATGAAATGCTGTCGAAGAAAAAAGAACTTGTCAGTCATTATAAAACCACAAATACAGAAATAAAAGAACTTGAATTAATCCGTCAGAACATGGAAAAATATCTGGATATTACACCACCGAAAACAAACAAAACACTTGATTCTACAACACCGGAAATTTAAAAAACGGCAGCGAAATCACTCGCTGCCTGCCCTTCCATTGAACTTATAGCCTACACCCCATACCGTTTGAATATAAACCGGACGGCTCGGATCATCTTCTATTTTTTCTCGGATATGACTGATATGGCTCATTACGATATTGTAATCACCGGCATATGGTTCATTCCAGACCATATCATAAATCTGTTCCTTAGAAAACACTCTCCCAGGATTTTTTGCAAGAAGCTGAAGAATTTCAAACTCTGTGTAGGTTAATTCAATTTTTTTATTATCACGGATTATCTCTCTGTGGTTCAAATCAATGATTATATCCTTGTACCGAATTTCTGACTGTAATTGCACTTCTTGAAAAGTAAATTTTTCTCTTCCAGAATCCAGTACAGATACAACTGAATCAATTAGTTTTTCTTCATCTCCCGAAAAGGACACCAACAGTATTTTCCCGATATTTTCACCTTCTTATCAAATTTTCGTTATTTTTTGAATCTCTTTTCAGTCTCATCTCTATCATTCTGATTTTCCACCCTATGTTTTTCTCGACTATTCTCGTATGGCCTCCATAATATCTGTATTCTTTAGTTCGCCTGACGTGTATAAAGAAAACACGAAGTAAATAGCCATAAGCAGAATAACAAAGGCCAGAAGGAACAACCAAGGGAAGGAGAAACTGATACAATGATTTGCCGCATCCAGTCTTTTGCAGGTAATGAAACTTGCAATGGAACTTACAACAAGTGCAATCAGAAGTGAACCTGCAAGATAAATCATGAGTTCTCTGTTCAGCATTTTTCTCAGTTGGTTTTGTGTTGTCCCGACAGCCCTTAACAAGCCAAACTCACGCTTTCTGTTCTGCAAGTCTACCATGAGCATATTCATAAGACTGATTCCGCCAAAGACAAATAAAATTGCGGAAATCATATAAAATGTTTTGATAGTTGGACTATAGTATTTCTGAATACTTGCTATTGTTTGCTCAATCGTGTTCACTTCGATTTTCCCATTTCTCTCAGCAATTTCAGATACTGCTGATAAAACAGTTTCAAGGTTATCATCAGATACTTCAAGGGCTAAAACACCTGTCTGCTCCGTTATTCCAGTCAGCTTCTTAGCAGTATCATAAGTCATAATGAAGTAAGGACTACCAGGGATAACTGGGCTATGCTCCATTAAAGCTGCTCTATTGTATGTGCCAACAACAGTTGCCTCAATATCAAATGTACTGCCGCTAATCTTTAGTTCATCTCCAACTTTAGCGGTATCTTCGGCAACCAGTATCCCATTTTGGGCAACCATATCATCATAATTTGCCGTCCCGGCAGATAATATCGTCTGTACCCTTGCAATCTCTTCCTGATTTAGCGTTGGGAAGAAATTGGTAATACTTGTGATCGAACCACCTCCTCCCGGAAAAGTAATCGTCATATAGATACAATTTGATGGAGTAATTTTTTCTATCCCATCCATCATTTCCAACTCCTGCAGCAGCGCATTATCTTCCAACGGGTTTTCTTCGAGCTGGAGCTTTGAGCTTCCGTATGGATCGGCCTCCTTATCAAAAGAACTTCCTATTGTGTTTTTTATTTGTATAAGGATATTGCCGGCAGGATAATATTTGAAGCTTGCCTGTTTTTCGGGATCAATAGAGCCAGCAACTGTAGAAGTAACCAGCAGAAACGCCCCGCTCAATCCAAGCATCAAAAGAGTCAGAATTGCTTTCTGTTTATTCCTCTGTAAATTTATTTTAGCCAGACTAAGTGGCGTGAGCTTTCTGTGAAGCTTTTGGCTGTTCTTTGCTTTTCCTGCATACGCAATATACTTAGAACTTTCCACTGGGGAAGTATTCATTGCCACCCGAACAGGTTTGAAAATCGCAATGTTCACTACTATAAAAGCTATTGCAGCAGTTATGACAGCATAGATAACCGTTGTTTTCAAATGAAAGCCATCTGGACAACCTGAAAATCCAATCAATGCACCAACGATAAGACCACAGGGAATGCCGGCTAAAGCATAACTCCGTCCCTCTTTTCTTGCCATTTTTTTAATCTGCTTTTTGGTCATACCAATCGTTCGCAGTTGACCAAACATCTGAACATTCTTTACGATCTTTGTATAAAAAACACCATAAATTATTGTTGCAGCCAAAGTGGCAGTTATAGCAGCCAGCAGCGGAACCGAGATAGGAATTCCCGATTTAATTGCGCCTGACATCACCGCAAAATATTCTGTCAGATTTATCTGACCCTCTTCGATACCCGTATCTTTTATTGCCTTAGCTGCAAAATCAAGAATAGCTGCCGGGCTGATAACATCCGTATTCAGCCGGGTATAGGCAGTTACTTGAAAATTGCTTCCAGACAGGCTGTGTGCAAGTTCTTTATTCACATAAATATAATAGCCGTTACTTTCTTTTGTATCAGCCAGAATACCCGAAAGCGTATATTCTTCCTCCTGCCCGGTTCCGGTCAGATCAAGCGTGATGGTATCGCCAACCTGATAGGCTTTTCCGAGAAAATCAATATAGTTTTGAGGAAGCATAATTTCCGTTTTCTTTTGCGGTATGTTTCCCTGAAAGGTCTTTTCTTCCTGGTTCAAAAAATAAGCTTCATTTCCATAGGCAACCGTAATCGTTTTATTGTCTTGATAAAACAAGCCAATCGCAGAATATTCGCCAATCCATGAAACATCTGTATTCTGATGTAATAATCCTGCCTGTTCGTCTGTAATACCCAAAATACCAATTTGTGCTTTGTTCCTCTGCGTATTTTTGTATTCTTCCTGCGTTCCGATTGAAATGAGAAGAATTGAAAAAACCATACAAACGGCGAGAGCAATTGTAAGAAACAGAAATGCCTTGCTTCTTTTATCGGCTTTTATACTTCTATTTGCCAGTTTTTTCACAACAGCGCTTGTGTCATTTTCAAAAGGCCAAGTCATAAATTTCCACCTCCTTTAGCCTGCAATCCTGCCGTCCTCAATCCGTACAATGCGGTCGGCAAGCTGGGCGATCTCGTTGTTATGGGTAATCATGACGATGGTCTGATTAAATTCTCCGCTGGTACGCTTCAAAAGCCCCAGCACATCGGCACTGGTCTTGCTGTCCAAATTTCCAGTCGGTTCGTCTGCAAGGATAATGGCTGGCTTCGTAATCAGCGCACGGGCGATAGCCACACGCTGCTGTTGGCCGCCAGAAAGGTTGTTCGGCATATTCTTCAGCTTATCGCCCAAAGCCAGCATACGCACAACCTCGTCCATGAATTTCTGATCTACCGTGTCGCCGTCCAGTTCCACAGGCAGGACGATATTTTCATACACATTCAAAATCGGCACCAGATTATAGTTCTGGAAGATAAAGCCGATATTGCGGCGGCGGAAAATTGTCAATTCTTCATCATTCTTTTTCGCCAGTTCTTCACCCCGGACAATCACACTGCCGGAAGTAGGGTTATCAAGTCCGCCCATCATGTGAAGCAGTGTAGACTTTCCGCTGCCGGAAGTTCCAACCACAGCAACAAATTCTCCCTGTTCTACAGTAAAATTCACTCCATCAAGGGCACGGGTAATATTAGGTTTTGTGCCGTAATATTTTTTGAGGTTAATCGTCTGTAAAATGCTCATATTCAAAACTCCTTTCAAGGCTCTCTGCCTGTTGATGAAGCCATTGTAAAACATAAATGTCACAGAAATGTCCGAGTTAAAATATTTTTTGAAATAATTATCGGCTGGGAAGAAAAGCAGAAAAGGTTGAACCTTTCTCAACTTCGGATGTTACTTTGATATATCCACCCTGTCTGGTGATGATCTCACGGGCAAGGTACAATCCGATACCAACGCCCGGTGCATCGTGAACTTATCCTCCCCGGTAGAAACGCCGGAAGATGGCAGCTTGATTAGGCTCGGAGATACCCTTGCCTGTGTCTCTTATATCCACCTTGATATACATTTCCATTGCTCCACGGTCACGCTGATGTTGCCCCCGGCGGGTGTGTATTTTACCGCATTGTCCAGTAAATTAAAGAGGGCTTCGGATGTTCCACTTACTGTCATGGGAGAGGGTGAGATCTTCTGGACAGTTCACGGACACAGCAATTTCCTTTTTCTCCGCAGCATAGACAATCCCGCTCATGGCCTGCGCCAAAGTACGGAACAAACTATCATCTTTCTTTTCCAGCCGGATAGCCCAGGTTTCTAATCTGGAAGCCTTAACAAGTGCTTGAAAAAGGAAATCCAGCTTGTCGGTCTGACTGCGTATGCCCTGCAAAAAGTCCGTCTGTTCCTGCTCGGTAACAGGCTTTGTCAAAAGCGTGTCCGTTACCATTTTAAGATTGCTGACAGGCGTTTTTACCTGATGGGATATATCGGACACCAGCATTTGAAGTTCCTTGCGTTCCTCATCCACCTTTCGGCGGTTCTCCTGCATAATTCCATACAGCCGTGTTAAGCGGTGGCTGATACGGGCAAAGAGCGTTTCGCTGTCACTGACTCTCTGGGATTCTTCGCTGCCGTCAATCATGTTATCTAATGTCCGGCACAAGTCAGAGGTAAAGAGGGACAGCCGCTTTCCAAAGCACAGTACCAGCACCCACAGCCAGATAAGGGCGCAGAGCGTCAATACTCCGCCTGCTATGAAAATCCGTACATCTTTCATTACGACACCGAGGATAACGGTAATTGCCAGCATGGAGAAAATAATTCCAGCCGATCAACCAGCATACACAGTTTTTTGACAGAAAGGTTATTCTGCTTCATTTCTTTTCGCCTCCCGTCCATTGATAGCCCATGCCGTAAACGGTCTTGATATATGCACCGCCGTCCGCTTCGATCTTGCTGCGAATACGGCTGATAGAAGTGGTAAGGGTGTGTTCGTCCACATACTTTTCATCCACATCCCACAGCTTTTCCAAAAGCTGCTGACGTGTAAGTACCTGCTTCGGATTTTTGCGGAACAGGTTCAACATTTTATATTCCATTGCGGAAAGGGTAAGCGGCTTGCCGTTCAAGCTGGCAGTCAGCTCCGAGAAATCAAGAAACAGGCTGCCGTCATCGTAAATGTCCTTTGCTGGCTTGTGGTGTTCCAGCATGGCAAACGCAGCACTTCTGACTTTCCGTTGTAATGCTCCAATGGAAAAAGGCTTTGTGATGTAGTCCATGGCTCCGACTTCATAGCCCCATATCTGGTGGCGCTTCCTGATCGTTGGCGGTCCAGAAATATAACCCGCCGTGTGCCAGGGTGTTCCGGTTTGATAAGGCGGCGCGGATTCATAACCGTTTCCATCCGGCAAATTTATATCCAGCAACACCAGATCGAAAGATTTTGCTTTCAGAGCTTCGGCTGCTGCCCTTGCATTTAAGACATTGGTAATGGCGTAATCATCCGACGCCAGATTGTAGGCAAGGGTCTTATTCAAAAGGTTGTCGTCCTCGACAATCAAAATCTGCTTCATGTAATCACTTCCTTTAAGGGTTTACAGATAGTATAACGGGTAAATGTCCGAGAAATGTTACAAGGGAACAAGAAATTCTTTATTTCTTAATTTTAGCATACTCCGACAAATGTATTTGGAACAATATTTAGACTTTTTGATTGAATAATCTAGTGTTGTGTACCGGATCGTCCTCTATCTTTTCCCTGATATGGCTGATATGGCTCATCACGATATTGTAATCACCAGAATACGATTCTTTCCAGACTACATCGTAAATTTGTTCCTTAGAGAGCACCCTGCCAGGATTTTTTGCAAGAAGCTGGAGAATTTCAAACTCTGTGTAGGTCATTCCAACTTTTTTACCATTCCGAATCACTTCCGGCGTTCTAAATTAATTATTATCCCCTTATGCTGCAGTTCTGATATTATATTCATTTCTTGAAATGTGAATTTTTCTCTGCCCGCATCCAAAACGGAAATAACAGAATCTATCAGCTTTTCTTCATCGCCTTTAAACGATACCAACAATATTTTTCCGATATTATCATCTCTTTTCTTAATAAAGGAACGACGGCCTTGCTTTGTTCAAAGCCGCAATCTAGTCAAAATATGGGGATAGGCTGCTGAACGACATTTTTCTTTTGCCGTCGTCCGTCAGATAACCTCTATTTTAATTCAGACACATTTCTGAAAAAACACATCTTCCAGCTGTTTAAAATCTTTCGGATTTTCAGTTTTGAAAAACTTTCCTTTGTTTGTCGATAAAAACTATATCATCGCAGAAATTCGCAACCAAATCGAGGTTGTGGATAGAAAACAGGACAAGATTACCCCTATCCCGATATTCGCTCAGCAGATTCTTTAGCATAGCTACACTTTCCGGATCAAGTCCATTGAAAGGCTCATCCAAAATCAAATTACCCGCACCAGAAAGAAAGGCTGCCATCAAATACACTTTTTGTTTCATTCCCAATGAGTAATTCGCAATATATTCATTCAGTGATCGATCCAATTTGAATGCGATTGACAGCTTTTTGAGTGTTTCATCAGATTTCACAACGTCTTGACGATATAACTGTATAATGCACTTTCAAGTATTCATTTCCAGTCAAATTCAAAAACATCTCTTTGCTGTCTGGCACATAGAAAAAGTGAAATTTAGACTCATATTTCTGGCTGTTAATACCATCAACCTCCACTTTTCCGCTGTCTAAATTGGCAGGTTGTGTAACCGCATTTAATAATGTGGATTTTCCTATTCCATTAACACCGACCAGTGCATAAATCCGTTGATTTTCTAAAGAGCAGGAAACATTTTCAAGGATTGCATTGTTTCCATATTTTTTTGAAAGATCAATTATTTCAATCACGAAAGGCCCTCCTGTAAAATATCAAATATCCAAGCTCTATCATAACAATGCAGACACTTATACAGACTGCAAACAAAAGCGAGAGATGGAACCAGATATTTGTGTTGAAAAATATATTTCCCAAACAGTCAGAGCTATTGAAACAAAGAGAACCAACACTTTACTGATATTCCCATGGAGCAACTCATTTGTACTATTTGGTGTGCGCGGCATTTTATAATCTAAAAATACCCCAGATCCATACGCAACTGTAATTCGTAGCTGTACCATAACCGAGAAGCAAACAGGCGTCCAATATGGGGATATTGCGAAAAAGAATTACTCCCACCCCAAACAGCAATACTGTAAGTTCTCCCCATAGAAACCCCTGTATTGTTTTCCAGAAAAACAGCCGATGTGCGGATATAGGAAGAAAAGAAAAATAGGATTTATTTGGGTCGCTGGAATACGCTGTACTTGAAATCGTATTAACTGCACAGCAGGATACCAACAGGAATAATTCTAGCGCATATTTTTCAGACAAACCTATCCATTCAAAATTTTGTACCAGCAAGCTAAAGAGAACAAATACTGTTAGAATATTCTTGATGTTTGAAAAGAAAATGAGTTCCTTATTTCTTGACACTCTTTTCCATTCCAACAAAAAATATGGATTTTGAATTTTAGTAGGTGCGATGGCCTTATCAGTTCTCCTGTACTGGAAATTCTGTGTATTCAGATACCCTCTGATATATTTAGCTTTCACGAAAAAGCTGGTGCAAACCGCCAGCAATATCATGGGCAGTATTACAATCAAAAGCCACTGGACAGGATTAAATATCCCATTCAGATTTTCTAAATATCCAGACCAAAAGAAAATTTTAGTTACAAGATTGCCCACAGACAAAGCCAGCAATAAAAAGGCTCCATATTGAAAGAGAATAAATCCATATCCCACAATGGACGCCGGAAGCAAATTCCCAATAGCCGTCAGATTAGCACCAGGACAAGCAAATCAATCAGACAACTACAAATCCAGCAACCTAGCAGAATGGTAATGGTTAAAAGCCAATCATCACTTGCGTATAAAAAATAAGCCCAAAATCCACAAACAACCATACCAAATTGGAAACAGGCAAGACGGCCAATAACTAACGAAACCAACTTGTCAACCGACACCGGAAAGCATAGTACATCTTTTATTCTTCGATTTGTAAAAAGCTGATCTGGTATTTTATATATCGCAACAAAAGCACATATCCAAAATGTCAGAATTGCAACTAACACACGGTAAGATGATATTGGTTCAGGGAGATAGCGGTTTACGATATACCATGTCAAGTACCCCACATAAATTCCTACCATTGCAATGGAAAGAGTGATGACAGGAGTGTTTCTACTTTTAGGATTGCTTTATATAATGTGCACTTAATCATGGCTCTAACTTATACCTGTGAGATGTACGATACCATCATTACAACAAAAAGCACAACAAACATAACGCTATTCACCTTAGTCAAACGCTTTTGCTTGATAAAGCCAATATTCACAACCAAAGCAATAACCGGAAACAGCCAAACGGCTAAAACACT
>NZ_JAYFUY010000119.1:0-2908 GCF_059933065.1 Blautia sp. HA3515
TTGCCACTGTGATCCGCAATAGTGTCCGATATGGCAATCTGGATATTCTGGAGGATGGCTATGGGATCAACATGATGCCTCTGGCAGCCTTTGCAATGGAAGCATACAGGGATGATCCCTGCATAGCTTTTTCCGGGATTTCCAGTCCATCGAATTATAATGCAATGGAAAAAGAATACAGCCGGAAAATGCATAAGGCCATTGCAGTGATCCAGTTCAAGCTGGAGGGTCAGCTGATCATGAACCATCCGGACTTTGGTATGGAGGATCGGCTCCTGCTTCATCGGATCCATCCGGAAAAAGGAACGATCACACTTCCTGACGGAAAAGAATATCCATTTTTGGATAACTGTTTTCCCACTGTGGACTGGACGCATCCTTATCAGCTTACCAAAGAAGAGCAAACAGTGATGGAACGGCTTACTTCCGGTTTTGTCAATTGTGCAAAGCTGCAACAGCATATGCGTTTTCTTCTTGACAAAGGAGGGCTTTATAGGGTATATAATGGGAATCTGCTGTTTCATGGAAGCATTCCATTAAATGAAGACGGATCCTTTAAAGAAGTACAGATCTATGGGAAAATATACAAAGGAAAAGCACTTTATGATACCCTGGAATCCTATGCAAGAAGGGCCTTTTATGAATTGGACGATAAAGAACTGGAAAAAAGCAGGGATATACTGTGGTATATCTGGGCAGCACCTAATTCACCGCTTTTCGGAAAAGATAAGATGACTACTTTTGAACGGTACTATATAGAAGATCCGGGAACTCATCAGGAGAACAAAAATGCTTATTACCGCCTTCTTGAGAATGAAAAAGTGGTTGTTCACATTTTGGAAGAATTTGGATTGGACGGGGCAGAGGGCAGGATCATTAACGGCCATGTACCTGTGCATCAGCTGGAGGGAGAGAATCCTGTGAAATGTGGTGGGAAGGTGATCGTGATCGATGGCGGTTTTTCCAGAGCTTATCGGAAAGTTACCGGGATCGCCGGTATACCCTGATCTATAATTCCTATGGTCTGGCACTGACTGCCCATGAGCCTTTTACTTCTGCGGAGGATGCTGTGATCAGAGAACAGGACATTGTCTCAAACCGTGTGGCAGTTCATTATACTTCCAGCCGGCGTCTGGTTGGGGATACAGACAATGGAAAAGCACTGAAGGAGCGGATCTGTGAATTAAAACGGCTTCTGGAAGCCTACAGGAGAGGCATTATCAAAGAGAAAAAGTGACTGAACCATTATAGGATCAGGCATTGGTTTCTATATAAAAAGTCCATCAGGGCAAATAAAAACAGAGGAGAATCGAAAAAATGGGTGGAATTTTTGGAGTAGTTTCAAAAAACAGTTGTGTAATGGATTTGTTTTTCGGAATCGATTATCATTCACATCTGGGAACGCGCAGAGGTGGAATGGCTGTTTATGACAAGGAAGAAGGCTTTAACAGGGCGATCCATAATATCGAGAATTCACCATTCAGGACAAAATTTGACCGGGATGTGGAGGAACTGCACGGAAATGTAGGAATCGGCTGTATTTCTGATAATGAGCCCCAGCCTTTGCTTGTACGTTCCCACCTGGGGAATTTTGCCATCACCACAGTTGGTAAGATCAATAATCTGGAGGAACTGGTACAGAATTGTTTCAAAAACGGATGCTCACATTTCCTTGAGATGAGCGGAGGCAGTGTAAATCCTACGGAAATGGTGGCAGCGCTGATCAATCAGAAGGGAAGTATCCTGGACGGGATCCGCTATGCACAGGAAGTGATCCAGGGATCAATGACTATGCTGATCCTGACACCGGAAGGATTATATGCAGCCCGTGACCGTCTGGGAAGGACACCTTTGGTGATCGGCAGGAAAGAAGGAGCCTGTTGTGCTTCTTTTGAAAGCCATGCGTACATTAATCTGGGTTATGAAGATTATAAGGAATTAGGCCCGGGCGAGGTAGATTTCCTTACACCTGAAGGGGTGGAGGTGCTGCAAAAGCCAGGGGATAAAATGCGCATCTGTTCTTTCCTCTGGGTATATTATGGGTATCCAACTTCCACCTATGAAGGAGTTAATGTAGAGGAAATGCGGTACAAATGCGGAGATATCCTGGCAGGCAGAGATGCAGGGGAGATTTCACCGGATATTGTAGCAGGTGTGCCGGATTCCGGTATTGCCCATGCCATTGGATATGCCAACCGTTCCGGAGTACCTTTTGCAAGACCATTTATTAAATACACACCAACCTGGCCACGTTCTTTTATGCCTACTCAGCAAAGCCAGCGTAATCTGATCGCCAGGATGAAACTGATCCCTGTACATAAGCTGATCAAAGGGAAAAGCCTGCTGATGATCGATGATTCCATCGTTCGTGGTACACAGCTTCCGTGAAACTACTGAATTTCTTTATAATAATGGGGCAAGAGAGGTGCATATCCGTCCGGCATGTCCGCCGCTGCTCTTTGGCTGCAAGTATCTGAACTTCTCCAGATCCAAATCGGAAATGGACCTGATCACAAGGCGGATCGTGGCAAAAAGAGAAGGGGATCATGTGGATCCGAAAGTGCTTGCAGATTATGCAAATCCGGATTCACAGAATTATAAGGAAATGCTGGAAGAGATCCGTAAAGAACTGAATTTTACATCCCTGAAGTACCATCGCCTGGATGATCTGGAAGCATCTATTGATATTGAGCCATGTAAGCTTTGTACTTATTGCTGGAATGGTGTAGAATAATTGTTCCATAAAACAAAACATGCATTGTGTGTGCCTAGGAGCTGGATCTACCAGCTTCCGGGAAGCATACAATGCATGTTTTTTAGTGATACAGCTTTTTGTTATCGGTACGGCCAACCAGATAATCAATGCTTGTATTATAATAGTTAGCAAGTCGGATGAGCATTTCAATTG
>NZ_JAYFUY010000120.1:0-23080 GCF_059933065.1 Blautia sp. HA3515
ATCCTTCCTGACAAGGTGCATAAAAGCAATCCAGAAGCGGAACCTGCTGATCACTCTTTCTTACAGGAAGAGGCTTAATGCTCTTTAAATGGTGGTGATCTTTTTTTGCTTCTTCAGCAAGGGCAGACAGCTTCTCCACCTGTATACCCTGCCATTTTTCCAAAGGCTTTTCCATTACTTTTTCTGCCATCTGGGTAAATCTCTGATATCCGCCTGGTTTTAATAAAGTAGTAGCTACTGTTACCGGCCACACACCACAGGAAACGATCTTGTCAATGTTATAATAATCGGCTCCTCCGGAATAAGCGATCCGAAGCTTTCCGTTAAACTGTACAGAAAGCTTTGCTGCAAGTGAAATAGACAGCGGGAACAAAGACTTCCCTGGACATATACGTTTCTTCACTTGGAAGCCTCGCCTCCTGCCACATCCACAGGGAAAGGTATTGGTGATTCTTCCACTCCGAAGTTCCAAAAGCCCAGAGCTGGCCAAGCCACTGGCTTACATAGGCACAGCATCCTGATACTGGAGATTATCCAAAGGAAATCTCCATGATGTAACTGAATCCCATCTATACTCAATAGCCTTCTTGAAAATCCATATCCACAGAACATCTCATTGAATAAATGTATTTAAATGCTTTTCTTTCAGCAGGTAATCTGCAATGCTTTCGATTTCCTTTGGAGGATCTCATGCAAAAATCGTAGCTGAATTACAGACTGCAGATGGGATCCTCCTAATATCTTCTGCATTTACATGCTGAAACAGATCTATATGATCCAGAAGCCATTCCTGGCATTCTTTAAAAACAGCAGTATCCTTTGCTTCCTTCATGCCTTCAATAAAGGCATCGATCTTAGGAAGTTCTATCCCTGCCAGATCATATCCTACGGAAATATTAAGGCTGAGTCTGCTGTGCCTCCCAGTTTCAAACCCTCTGCCATTACATGAAGCAGAAACCATGCCTTATATATTCTCCCATTGCATCCGGCACTGTCAGTTTGAGCCACCTCACACAAGCCATATCCCTCGTCCTCAGCAAGGATACATGGCTTGTTAACACAGGAAGACAACTCCTGTCCGTCCATCTTCTGCACAGTCTTAAGCTCAAAGAATATCTGTGCCCCCCACAACAACCAAATACATTCTTAGGAACCCACTGGCTGATGCTGCTCCATTCACTCCAGCTTCCTGCCAAGATCTCTCCGCCTTTCCCAGGATCTGCCTTATAAGCCCTATGCACTCCAATACATCCTCTTCATCTTTTCTCCACAATCAACTCCATCAGCTGCCCAAAAGGGCATACATGTCATAAGATCACTCATTCGTCTGCCTCCTATTTCCCACTGTTAATATCGTCTGCCAGTTCTTCACAGACTGTCTGCAGTCTGCCATCACCTTCTCCACATCACATACCAGTACTTCTCTGTCCTTCATCAACACTTTTCCATTGCAGATGGTTGTTACATCTCTTCTGGTTGTGCCATAAGATCACCCGTGTCCATTGTCCCCACGCATTGGTGTAGAAGAGGATCATAAGAACTGTTTCATCACCATCACACCGCCGCTGTGCAGCACCTTCCTTCAATACACCCAGCTGTTTCTTCTGAGCAACTGCCTGCGATCACTGCATTATTCTCAAACAGCATCCTTGGACCCTGCCCCTTCAGGCTGCATCAACATCGTAGGCTGCTCGCGAAGGATATTTGCCACCTTCCATGACTCCAGCATATCATGGGTATATCCGTCTGTTCCAGCCCTGTGCCACCATTTCTTTTTCAATCAACCATTCCCATGCAACATATCGCATTTCCCATTTATTTCGGATTGTGACAACCATATAGTATCTGTGTCTTTCATAAGATCATCATGCTCATTCACAAGATACAATGTCCAGAAGAGTCTTGGGTCTAGGATATTCCAGTCATATAACCTGTCCACGATCCGCTTATTATGCTCTTTCAGCAACTCACTAGTATATCTCTTCACTATGTGCAGATGAACATTAAATTCAACGTCTTCCGGCTTCAGTTCATTACAAAGCTCCATTGTCTGATCAGAAATCGTAAAGGATGCGTGCATACCCATCATAGCTGCGATCATATCGCTATCATCTGCCAGGGCGTGTTTGATAAAATTCACGTTCTCCATAACAGACTCCCTGGACTTATCCATACCGTCACGTGCCACGTGCTCCCATAGCACAGGCAGGTACGGATCCCCAGATCCCTGGCTGCGTCTTCTCTCATGGCACTTAAAGATCCTGTAATATGTCCGAAGCTGGCATGATGGTCGAAAACAGTTGTCTACACCGTTGCGGATGGAATCAATATAGGTAGCATAAGCGCTGAGCCTGGTCTGCTCCAGCGTAAGATGCCGGTCGATCGTCCACCACTGTCCATCCAGAATATCCAGAAAACCAGATGGATTGTACCCTTTGATAGAAAGCCCTCTGGCAAAGGCACTGTAAATGTGCTCATGTGCATTAATAAATGCAGGCATGATCAGACCACCTTTTGCATCAATGTATTCTGCTCCTGGACAGGCCTTTTTTACTTCTTCCGTATTGCCTACCATGTGGATCGTATTGCCATCTATGGCCACCGCCCCATTTTCAAAGAATGTGTGAGATTCGTCCCGTGTGATCATCCTTCCATTACCAATAATAAGCATATTTACCTCCTCCTTTTTTATTTAACTGATTTTTTTAGGAATACTCCATATTTTATAGTATCAATTTATCATAAATTTGTGTAAATTTCAATGGGACATGCAAAAAATTTTTTAGATATTCTTAATTTTTTTGTTGGAATGCACAAGAAGGCAAAAGGATGGTTTCCTTTTGCCTTCTTTCTCTCATTCGTCTGACATATTTTCAGGATCAGCCGCCGGTCTCCCTGGCTCCATGCCTCCGGATCAAGGACCACATGATAGCCCTTTCCATTCTTTACATGCCATTCATAAAAGGATCTGTGCTCATCGCAATATTCCTCCATAAGATTCATAATAGTGCCGCCATGCACTACCAGGCCTGCTCTTAGCATCTTCCGGTTGATACATTGCTGCACTGCTTTTCCAAATCCGTCAAAGCATCTTTCCCTAAAAGCCTCTCTACTTTCACCTCCTGGAAATGGAAGCATCCCATTAGAATCAATCCACTGCTGATAATGCTGATTACCAGACAGTTCTTTATAATTCTTATTCGCAGCCTCTTTCCGGTACCACACTCTGCAAGCTCCGGAATAACATGCGCCTCATGTTCCGGAAAAAGGATCTGTGCAGTCTGCAGACATCGCTTTTTAGGACTTACAAACACTGCATCTATTTCCGGATATTCGAAGAGTTTTAAGAAACTCTATCCCCTCCACGCAAAGAGGCTCATCTGTCACTCCAATGTACTTACCGGATTTGTTTCCCTCTGTCTGCCCATGACGAATCAGCCACAAATCAAGCATCTTTGATCACCGTTCCTATTCCACATATCACTCTTGTCACTTTATGGCTGTAGGATGCAAGAACAGTGCAGATCCTTCCTGTCTTCTCACGGTATGCCCGGTCAAAAGCATCTACAGGAACAACTCCATAGCCAATTTCACAGGAAGTAAGGATCAGATTTGGATTTCTTCTTATCAATTCCTCTCCAAATCCTTCCCAAATCCTTTCCTGCCTGCATTTCCTTTCGGATAAACTCATGAAGATTCAAAACACCTGACACTGTAAGTATCTCATCTGCACCCAGATCCCTGCCTTCTCTCCAGCAGATTCTGCAGGATGCTGCTTTTCCGCATAATCACTTTTTCCCTGAAAAGCCCCTCCGATGATCAGTTCCATTTACTTTCTCCCTGATTTTATTTTATGATTTTATTATATGAAATTAGAGGCGATAGCCAGGATCACACACATCCCAGCCTCACAGGTACAAAGAAAAAATCCTGCCAGGTCCCCTGTGATCCCTCCAAAAAACTTCATTGCCATATGATGATACCAGACAAAAACCGCCAGTGCACCAAGAAAAGCCAGGACTCCTAAAACAGGCTGTACCAATACCATAAGGACAAGCAAAACTGCCAGATAAATGATCAGCACATTCCGAACCGTAATATCTTCTGATTTTCTTGAAAACTCTGCCACTGTTCCATCTTTTCTTGCTTTTGGAAATGTAACCACGCTGATCCCGGAAAAACACCTGGAAACCATAAAGCCCATTGCCATGACCAACAGTGCTTTGCCATTCCTCCACATCTGACAGTAAGCCCCATACCATGTAAGGAAATAAATACCTGCTGTGATCACAGCAAAAGCTCCTGCATTGGAGTCCTTCAGGATCTCCAGCCTGCGCTCACGGCTTTGCCAGGAGCTTAATGCATCTGATGTGTCCAGAAGACCGTCCACATGGATCCCTCCAGTAATCAGTACAGGGATCAAAGTGAGAACTACTGCCACAAAGCTGCCATTATATCCACAATACTGCCCTGCATATCCTGCCAGCCAGGTGATCAGCCCGACCACCGCACCTATAAATGGGAAAAAGCAGAACATATACTTGATATTTTCTTTATCCCAGTCTGCCTGAGGCATAGGGATCTTGGAATACATGGCAAACGCCGCCTTAAAATTATTCCACAGTTTTTTCATCAGGTACACATCCTCCCTTCAGATATACTGGAATCCCATATACAACTTCCGTCACTTCATCTGCTTCCCCGGCGATCTGACGATTGATCTCTCCCAGATAGCTTTGATAAAGAGCGGTCTCTCCCAGATACTGAGCAGTTTCTGAAAAGATTTCATTGGTCACGATCACCAGATGCTGTACACTGTCACGAAGATGTCTTACCCCTTCCATCACTGCTTCCACAGTTCTTTTCATGAGCTCCCTCTTCCTGAAACATTTCATTAGCTGTCAGATTGGACATACACTCCAGAAGCACTGCGCTATCTGGATCCAGCTTTAGTCCCTTAAGATCCGTATATCTTTCTACTGTTTCAAAACCTTTTCCTGCACGCATCTGTCTGTGCCGCAGAATCCTTACATCACTTTCTCTATCAAAAGGAAACATGGTAGCGATATAAATCCGTTTTCCCTGTCCAAAAGACAGGATCTTTTCTTCTGCATAGGCAGATTTCCCACTTCCACTGCCTCCTGTTACCAAAACCAGCATTATTTTAAGTTCCTCATATTCAGTATGTTCCTCATATTCAGCATGTTCATCGTTTCTCCATATCGCTATTTCAATTCTTCATATTGTTCTACATGGATATCCTCGAAGGTACTAAGCGTATTGTAAAGCTTTGCGCCCATATCCAAAAACGGAAATAGCGCTACTGCCCCGGTGCCTTCCCCAAGACACATGTCTCCATGGATCACCGGTTCCTTCCCCAATGCCTCCATCAAAAGCCTGGAAGCCGGTTCCTTTGACATATGACTGGGAATCATATAATCACCTGCCAGTTCACACATTCTTCTGGCTGCAAGAGCTGCCACACAGGAAATAAATCCATCCATAACAACCGGCATACCAAGAGCTGCTCCTCCAAGATAAACTCCGGTAAGTCCTGCAATGTCCAGTCCTCCTACCTTTGCCAGCACATCTACTGGATCTTCCGGATCAGGCTGATTCAGCTGGATCGCCTTCTCTATGGTGTGGATCTTCCGTAAAAGTCCCTCACTGGAAAGCCCAGCTCCCCGGCCTGTCATCTTTTCTACTGGCTGATTCAAAAGAACAGATGCCACTGCACTGCTGGTGGTAGTATTCCCAATGCCCATCTCGCCGGTAGCCAGTATCTGGTATCCCTGGCTTTTCAGTTCTTCTGCCATAGTGATCCCGGCACGGATCGCCTGCTCTGCCTGTTCTCTTGTCATGGCAGGACCCTTTGCCATATTCCTGGTGCCATAAGCAACCTTCAGATCCCTTCTTGCCAGAGCATCTGTTACCATACCAATATCTACCGGCTTCATATCCACACCGCACTCCTGGCACATCACGCATACAGTAGAAGTGCCGCGTACAAAATTATCCGCCACAATAGCAGTTACTTCCTGTCCTGTCTGGGTCACTCCTTCTTCCACAACACCATTATCCGCGCACATGGCAACCAGTGCTTTTTTATGTATATCTACGTTAAATTCCCCGGTGATCCCGGCGATCTGTATGATCAGATCCTCCATCTTTCCCAGGGAATGTAAAGGCTTTGCAATACTGTCCCATCGTTTCTTTGCTTTTTCCATGATCTGCTGATCCAACTGCCGGACAGCAGCAATGGTTTCATTTATTGTCATCTTTTCTCTCTCCTTACTTCTTTCCTGTGGTAAACACAAGGAATTTACTGAATATGTAGTTCAGCACAAGTACCACAAACTGGGTGGCAAATTTCCCAAGCATATCATTCATATGAAGCTGTTCTACCAGAAGCCACACGCCGCCCACCTCGATCACCATAGTTGCCAGCCTGGCTCCGATAAACTTGCCAAAGGGCTTAATGTGATCCTTCAGGGTCTCACATTTATCCTGAAATACATATTTTGAATTTACCACATAGGCAAAAAGAATGGCAAGGATAATCGAAATAAGATTAGCAGTATTCAGTTCCGTACCTGCTTTACGCAGGATATAAAAGCTTACAAGATTTACCATAGTGGTGCAGCCGCCAAAAAAGACATACCGCACCACATCATTCTTATATAGTTTTTTGATCAGTTCCTTCATTTTACTGTTGTTGTTCTCCTGTTCCACGTAATATCTTTGACACAATATACCTTGGACGTTTCTTTACTTCTTCATAAATCTTCGCAATATAATAGCCTATAATGCCAAGGCTTAACATCACTGCACTTCCGATCATAAGAAGCACGATCAGCGTAGTGGTATAACCCTCTACAGCCCGGCCGCCAAAGAACTGCACAAGAGAATAGATCAAAAGGACCAGTGAACAAAGGAAGCATGCTGCTCCTGCTATCGTAACAAACTGCAGGGGCACAGTCGTAAATGCTACAATGTTTGTAAATGCATATTTGATCAAAGACCAGGTGGACCATTTAGATTCACCAGCTTCTCTCTCCTGAACATAAAATCCAACAGTAGTTGTTTTGTATCCCACCCATGCAGACTCGGCCCTGAAAAACATATTACGCTCCGGCATGGACAAAATACTGTCTACTACCTTTCGATCCATCATCTTAAAATCCGAAGCATTCTTCATGTCAATCCCGGTAGCCTTGGACATGATCCCATAAAAGAAGCCAGCACACTCCTTATGGATCACGCTTTCCTTACCTCTGGAGAGCTTCACTCCCTCGATCACCTCATAGCCCTTCTGCCACAGTGCGTACATCTGAAGCAGCGTTTCCGGCGGATGCTGCAGGTCGCAGTCCATTACCGCTACCACATCCCCTTCCGCCTGTGCAAGCCCTGCACAGATAGCCGCCTCTTTTCCAAAATTCCTTGAAAAGTGAATACCCACCACATTTGTATCCTTAAAACCGGCCTTTTTGATTTCTTCCCATGTGTGATCCTTGGATCCGTCATCCACAAGAACCAGTTCATAGGCAATCCCTGCTTTTTCCAATTCTTCCTTTAATACTTTGCAGGTTTTCCCAACCATCAGTTCCTCATTATATGCGGGGAGGACAATTGACAGTCTGCTCATGATATAACCTCCAGTCCATAATTCCAGTCAAATTTAACTTCCCCATTATATTACAATTCCATGATCCAGGCAACAACGTTCCTGATTCTTCAGAAAAAGTTGAGATTTCAGGAAGCAGTTATATTTATCCACATTGCAGGCCGCACACCAAAGTCCAGATTATCCACAGCAGCACCATAAAAACTGGTAATTCCGCTTTCAGATACAAAATTTGCATTTTTTTGTAAAAATCCTGGAGAACGCAGCCACCAGCTGCAGTAACCATAGTCAAAATCTGTTGTCCTCTCCACAGCTGACACTCCCTGTGCCAAAGCATATTCGGTAGGTTCAGCCTGTTTTTCCTGTGATGTAGGAAGACATTCTTCTGCTTCTTCCTCACTTAGCAGAAAAATCCTGTCTGAAGTATCCTTTTCTTCCATGAAGAGCTTTTCGTCGCCAAAGGTTCCCCTGTACTTTTCCAAAGAATCTTCATCCATATATTTAACATCTTTTTTAAATAAATATCCTAATGTATCTTCCGTAGAAACAGGAGCAGCCTGAATCCTATCCTTCTCTTTTTCATCAAAAGCATCATCCAAGAATGTAGTATTCAGCCACTTTCTTATAAAACAGCTTTCCCAGGTACAGCTGGTCCTGTAAAGGTTGTAATACTGACAATCCAGCACATATTTGCTAAGTACCAAAGCCCTGTCCTTTTCTTTTTTCAGGAGAATCCATTCAATTTTTTCTTTTCCATCAGATGTATCATTATCCTGTTCATAAGCGCCAAATAAAATGCTGTCACCTACAGGTACGTCCTGCAGATTTTCCAGTTTCTGCACATGATACTGATCATATATTTCCTTTGCTTTTTGCTTGCTGTCCTTATAATCATCAAGGGAAATCAGCTGCTCATATGACTTCACATATTCTCCCTGACTGATCTGATCTAATGCTTTTTTATATTTTTCTGCAGGAATAAACACAAGATCTGCCCACTCATAAATACAAAGTGCCCCGATTGCTGCCAGACAGATAAAGATATTTCGTTTTATCCGCTTTTTTCTCTTTTTTTCCTGTTTCTGTCTTTCCTCTTCCTGTACAATCTGCTCCAATCGCCAGCGTTCCTGCTGTTCCTTCTCTCTTTTTTCCTTTTCTTTCTGATTTTTTATCTGAACACTATGAAGTTTTTCTTCACAAATACTGATTTTTTCCTTTGCATCCTGAAATTCAGGAATTTTCTGGAACCCTTCGATCGCAGCCACATAATCTTCTTCCAGGCTGGCTTGTTCCATGATTTCTATTGCCTGGTCGTACAATCGTTTCTGGCGGTCATGTTCATTTCGATCCCAGATCTGGCTGTTTATGTCCATTAATTCGGATGAAAATTCCTTATTCCCGAAACGAAGCGCCTTGCTGAAATTTCTGTCACCCCAAAATGTTTCTTCACAATCCACCAGTTCTTCTTTCGTATATACATGCCGCTCTGCCATCATTTTTCCAAGATATGCCTGAGCATTCCTAGGATCCAGATCAAGCACACGCTCACAATATTTATCAGCCATCTTCCAATTTCCATCCTCCAGGAAAAGAAAGATCCTTTCTAAAAGAACTGATACGTTTATCTCCTCTGCTGACAATGGCTTATTTGCGGACTGGGTCATTGAATCCTTATCCAACTCAGAAAGAGTCTGCCGGGTACCGCAGGAATCACAAACTCCCACAGTGTCTCCCGGCTTAAACATAATCCGGCCACCGCATATTTTACATTTATAAACTGCCATATCCCACCTCTTACAGAATCTGAGAAATCATCTGCTGCTTGATCTTTGCAAATTCCTCGTCGCTGATCAGTCCGGTATCTTTCATGATCTTAAGCTTCTCCGCCCTCTTCCTGAAATCCTGGATATCCTCTGCCTGCGACTGCTCCTTGCTTTTTGCCGCCTGCTGTGCAACATCAAAGCTGCGTTCCTGGGCATAGGTATATCCTTCCTGCTCTCTTTTTGCTGCCTGCGCCTGAGAGTCGATCACAACCTTTTGTGCTTCTGTCTGTGCACGGATCAGATCTGTCTGCTGATCAAGCTTTGCCTCTGCAACATCTGCATATTGCCTGAAATAAATTTCCTTAAACTTCTCATATTGCTTATCCCCATCCGGTTTTACAATGGTTGTAACAAAAAAATTTTCCAGGCAAAGTCCATAATCTGCGAAATCTGGTATAAGAAGCTTATGTATCGCCTGGGAAAAAGCATTCAGATTTTCATCGATCTGAAATATACTGATCTTTTCCACTCTCATCGTCTGTGCAATATAGGTCTTTACTTTCGCCATCAAAAATCCTCTGAAATAATCAGTCAGTTCGTCCCGGTTCACCCCATTCCCGGCACCTGCCAGACTTAGCAGAAGCTTACAGCCATCTTCCACCTGAAGGATCATTTCACCGCTTGCTCCAATGGAAATGGGAAATCCATATATTGGCTCCATGTACTGAACTTTTGTATCTGTACCCCATCTAATATTCATCTGTCCCGCTTTATTGATAAAATATACTTCGCAATGAAAGGGGCTTGTGTCACCGGTAAACCGGTTCAGCAGTTTGCTGATAAGCGGAATGTTCTGCGTTTCCAATGTATATCTGCCTGGTCCAAATACGTCCATGAATCTGACCATCCATGAAGAAAACTGCTTCCTGGCTTTCATGCACGATCAGCTGGGTAAGACAATTGAAATCCTGACTTGGGTGTTTCCAGATAAATGTATAATTGTCTCCTTCATATTTGAGAACATCTGTAATCTTTGCCATATTACCTTTCCCCCTTTTACCTTATTTTTAACGGTAATTTTTTGCGTAATCCTGCAATTCATATATTTTATCTGTCAGTGTTGATCTGTTTTGTAAATTGTAGCATAAATTATAGATGAAGTAAATCCGATTATATATGAAGTGGAAATAGTCCCTAGATGTAAATACCCAAAAGCTTAAATCCTTACACCCACAGTAATATAGCCGGATCACAATTTCTTCATGATCCGGCTATATCTGCTTTCAAAATATCCATCCAATATCCATGAATTTGCGCATGCATATATAACTCATTCATGGCTGTTGTCCGAGATTTTCATATTAAAATTATTTTACTGTTACAGTACAGGTCACTTTTTTCTTTCCTGATTTTACCGTGATTTTTGCTTTTCCCTTTTTTACAGCTTTGATCACACCCTTTGCAGATACCTTCGCCACCTTTTTGTTTGAACTGATGTATGTTACTTTCTCTGCAGCTGTTTCTTGGATACAGAACAGGTTTCAGCGTAAACTTCTTCCATTTTCTTAGAGTTATTTTTTTCTGGTCAATTCCATAGAAGCTGCGAGCTTAGGAAGTTCTCTAGTTTCCTTAAATGGCATCTGCTGCATTCTCTGGTTTTCTCACCTTCTTCAAGAACTGTAGGCTGAGTTGTAATCTGATAATCCCCAAACAAATGACCTCCAAGGGCTGGAATTGTTTCTGTTTCAACTTCATTGCAAACAGAACAGGTACGCTCTTTTTCTCCAATCCATTCGCATTTTGGTTCTTGAACAATAACCCAATCCCTGCCAGCTGTGACCATTTAAAGGAATGGTTTCATATCTATCCATTCCACATAAAGTGCAGCTATACACGCATGTTCCACTATCTTCACAGGTCGCTTCTATTATAACACTTCCATCATCCCAAATATGCGTATGGGTTCCAATGATTTCATACGTATATCCACCAGCTTTAGCATAACTTTCTCCATATGAATTTGAATATACTTTAAACAAGATTCCCTGCTCTGTAAAAGGTTCTACTACATTCGCATATTCAGGAATAAAAAATTCTTTCAGATTTGTACAATACGCAAAAGCATTTCTGAAAATTCCTTTAAGTTCTACTGGAAGATTTACGGTTTTCAGCTGTGTGCAGCCAGATGCAGCTGAATAACATATCCATTTTGTTTCTCTTGGAACATTTAAAGTCACTATTTGTTATAAAGAATACCGTCTAAAGAACTATAAAACTTATTTTCTTCAGCTACGTTAATATTTTCCAGAGTTCGTGTCTGAGAAAAAACAGAATAACCAATTCGTTTAACTGATGCAGGGATTGTTATTGATTTTAACTTCTCACATTGATAAAATGCGTTATTTCCAATGGATGTAACTCCATCTTCAATGATTACCTGTTCTGCATTTATCTATTCTTTTGTATCATTATAATTATATTCATACATTTCCCCTGAGCCGTGAATCGTCATAATTCCATTTTCCAGTCTCCAGGTAACATCTGCTCCACATATACCGGAATCTTTCTGATTAACAGGACTTACGTATATATTACATATGCCTCCGTAACAATAGCCATCCAGGTAAT
Source organism: Blautia sp. HA3515 (assembly GCF_059933065.1). Classification (NCBI taxonomy): domain Bacteria; kingdom Bacillati; phylum Bacillota; class Clostridia; order Lachnospirales; family Lachnospiraceae; genus Blautia; species Blautia sp. HA3515. The sequence goes on from NZ_JAYFUY010000120.1 coordinate 12,016, forward strand.
ATATCTTTCCTTTTTCCAGTTTATATCCTTTTGAGCCCATCGACAAAGCAGACTCACCTTATGCTCGTTATATATATTAGGATAAACAACCATACAGATTCCTTCTGAATCATCTACAACCCTTCCACGAACTTCAAATATCCCATCAGTTTCCGGGATCAGTCTTACTGTAGCATTTTCTGTCAGTTCAATTGTATATACCCCACTTCCTGTAAGCTTCATATCCAGGATTTCTGCCGAGTCAGCAAACAGATCTGATTCCACGTTTTCTTCCACTTCATTTGTAAACTCTGGATCCATCTCGTCATTTTGTTTTGTCGCATCAAATACTGCCTGTGCTTCAGTTGTAGTGCCATCACTTATCAATGTTTCCTCACCCGCACCAGCTTCTGTGTTTTCATAAGCATCAACATACGATTCATCTGTAACATCAAAAACATTCTCGCCATTAAGTTCCTGTTCAGCCACAGATCCATTTTCATCTGAGCTCACATCTGTAAAGTCTTCCGCCATGGCGTCAGCCGGGGACAGGGTTGTAGCCAACATTACAACCGTTAAATACATACAAAGCCATTTCTTTTTCATTATACAATCCTCCTTTTCTGTACTATATAATTCATATTTCAATATATATGTTTACTATTCTCAACTTCTTTCATGTGAGCATAGGCTTAAAACATGATATAAATCAAGTTTTGCTAAATAAACTGAAGCACGCAAAAAGAGCCATACAATAGTTTCCACTATCGTATAGCCCTTTGTATTTCTTTCAATTTTTCATTTTTACCAGTACATTCTCACATATTCTGTCGCTTCTTTTTCTGACAAAGAAAAGTCTTTCATTATATTCTGAACAACATCTTCTTGATTCATATTAAACCTTTTGCATATTCTGATGCTTGCCTGTATCCCTCCTTCTTTTCGACCTTTCTCTACACCTTCATTCACCAATTCTTCTAACGCTGTACACATATAAATCTGACCTCCTCTTTCTTCTGATTTTAAAGCATGATCAATCAGTTCCTGTGATTCTGTAATTGCACCAATCACCACTCCAAGCTCTGCTGGAATAGCCTGATTTTTATATAAAGTATTAATTTTTTCAAAATTATGCTCATAAATAGCTCGGCTTACATCAAAAACAATGTCTACATCTGAATTTTTGAATCTTAATGATCCACTTTCTCTTACCTGAAGCAAATTCATCTTATAATCCGATACCAGTGGTTTCAATTTATCCGGTATCTTCAACATGTCTGTCAGACAAAAGGGGCCATCCCACTCACTTTCACCATAATATACGCATAAACTTATCATTGGATGAAGACGATCTGTCTTTTTAAAATTGGATAAAAACTCATCTGGCGATTCAAAAGACTTATCCCGTCTATTCCGAGCGGCAATTTCATTATACTCTTTCAAGTATGAAAAGGAATCCCCAAGCATATGACGAAGCGGCATTGCATAATGGATCTTTGCCTGATTCTCCAATCCCCAGATTACAAAATCTACCCCATATGCTGTTTTCTTTACTACATCCAGGACTTTCTGTATCGTTTCTGCATGTCCATTGAATTTAATCATGGAAGAAACATCTGTGTCTGCTTCTGAAAGATCATTTGGATTTAATACCTGTTCTCCTCCAAACAGAGCTGCATTAAATAAATCAGCAAAGCGATTATTATCTTTCCAGAAGTTCTTTAGTATGGTATCCGGTTTTATCCGATTCTTTTTCAACTTATAGACACCTCCCAGACTTCTCTTTCCAATAATATATCATATCCCACTATTTTTTTCTATAACACATTCGGTATTCACGCAAAAACGCAAAAGTATACTGTAAAATAAGCATTGGCAAATTGATTATATCGTATTGTTAGTTGCATTACAGAAAAAATCTTGGTTATATATCATGCGAGGCTTTCGCAGATTTCGACTGGGCTAATTTCTCTGTTATTTGCCGTGTTTGAGCACTGTAAGTGCGAGTTTGATGTGCTCGAGGTAAAGGAAGCACGAACGAAGTGAGTATTTACTTTTACCGGCACATCACTGACAGAATCAGGAGTGCAAAGCACGACAGCTGCATAGCAGCTGGATTCTGGAAGTGGACAGAGATAATAAATGCCCGGGAGAAATCCGAAAACGAAGCCCTGATATATAAACATATTTTTTCTGCATAATGCACTCAAAACAAATAATATATTTAAATTTGCCAATGATTATTTTACTGTATCCGCAAAAACAAGAAAGACCCACGGCACCACCTTCATCAGGCAGTGCCGCAGGTCCACTTTACGCTACGACACGATAAACATATATTGGAGTGGCGCAGTAAAAGCACCTAACCTTATGTTTATACTATTTATTTATATTGCGGCTACTGCCGCCCAAGGATTTCATTCCTCTTCATCTGTACTGCGGGGTATTGCCACCCGAGGATCTTATTCCTCTGTTCCGTACAGAGTGATCAGTTTCTGCAGATACTCGTATCTAGCTGCTGCTTCAGACTGGTTCTTAGCAAACAGTCTGGCAGCTTTCTCAGGATTCTGACGCTGTAAGGAGTTGTAACGAACCTCTCCATTCAGGAATCCCTGATAATCTGTCATATCCGGTGCTTTGGAATCAAGGCTGAACTTGTTGCCTTCTGCAGCCGGATTGAAGCGGAAGTTATGCCAGTATCCACACTTAACAGCCAGCTCTTCCTCTGTCTGAGCCTTTGCCATACCCTTCTTGATACCATGGTTGATACATGGAGCGTATGCAATGATCAGAGACGGTCCCGGATAAGCCTCAGCCTCAGCGATTGCTTTGATTGCCTGGTTGAAGTCAGCGCCCATGGAAATCTGAGCAACATATACATAACCATAGCTCATTGCGATAGAAGCCATATCTTTCTTCTTTGTCTCTTTACCGCCTGCAGCGAACTGAGCGATCGCACCAGTAGGTGTAGACTTGGAAGACTGTCCGCCTGTGTTGGAGTAAACCTCTGTATCAAATACCATAACATTGATGTCACGGCCGCTTGCAAGTACATGGTCTACACCGCCAAATCCGATATCATAAGCCCATCCGTCACCACCAAAGATCCACTGGGATTTCTTAGCCAGGAAATCTTTCTGTGTAAGGATGTCTTTTGCTTTGTCACATCCGCATGCTTCCAGAGCTGCTACAAGTTTCTCAGTAGCTGCACCGTTGGTAGCGCCACATGCAAATGTATCCAGCCATTCCTGGCCAGCAGCTTTAACGTCTGCGTTGTCGCCGTTAGCTACAACATCTTCTACTTTTGCTTTCAGGCCATCACGGATAGCTTTCTGAGCAAGAAGCATACCATAACCGAACTCTGCGTTATCCTCGAACAGTGAGTTGCCCCATGCAGGACCCTGTCCTTTGGCATTTACAGTATAAGGTGTAGATGGTGAAGAGTTACCCCAGATAGAGGAGCATCCTGTAGCATTTGCAATGTACATTCTGTCACCAAACAGCTGAGTGATCAGTTTAGCATAAGGTGTCTCACCACATCCAGCACAAGCGCCTGAGAACTCAAGCAGAGGCTGTTTGAACTGGCTTCCCTTAACGGTTGTCTCTTTGAATTTAGCAATAACGTCTTCTTTAACCGGAAGAGTTACACCATAATCAAAGTATTTCTGCTCTTCCATGTTTGCTTCCAGGTTCTCCATAGCAAGGGCTTTTGCACCTTTCTTGCCAGGGCATACATTTGCACAGGAACCACATCCTGTACAGTCAAGTGCGGAAACAGTCATGGTAAACTTGTACTCTTTCATACCTGTCATAGGTAATGTTTTGATTCCCTCAGGAGCATTTGCAGCTTCTTCCTCTGTAAGTGCTACCGGACGGATAACAGCGTGCGGGCAAACATATGCACATCTGTTACACTGGATACAGTTCTCTGGATTCCATACAGGAATATTTACAGCGATACCACGTTTCTCGTATGCAGCAGCACCGGATGGTGTAGTACCGTCAACATAATCTTTGAATGCAGATACAGGCAGTGTATTACCTTCCTGTGCATTTACTTTAGCCTGGATGTTATTAACGAAATCAACAACTTCCTGACGTCCTTCGGTAGCATGAGTCATATGCAGGCCTTCATCTGCTGCATCTTTCCAGCTATCCGGAACCTTGATCTCAACAACCTGTTTTGCACCAGCATCGATAGCTGCCCAGTTCTTCTGAACAACATCATCACCCTTACGTCCGTAAGTTGCCTTTGCAGCAGCTTTCATAAGGTCGATTGCCTGATCCTCAGGAATGATACCTGTCAGTTTGAAGAATGCAGACTGAAGGATTGTGTTGATACGTGTTGGTCCCATGCCAGTCTCAATACCGATCTTCACACCATCGATGGTGTAGAATTTGATATTGTGGTTAGCGATGAATGCTTTCACCTGTCCTGGAAGATGTTTCTCAAGTCCTTCCATATCCCATGCACAGTTAAGAAGGAATGTACCTCCGTCAACCAGCTCCTGAACCATGTTGTATTTATTAACATAGGAAGGATTGTGGCATGCTACAAAGTCTGCCTTGTGGATCAGGTAAGTGGATTTGATCGGTTTCTTACCAAAACGCAGGTGAGACATGGTAACACCACCGGATTTCTTGGAGTCATAGTCAAAATATGCCTGAGCATACATGTCTGTGTTATCACCAATGATCTTGATGGAGTTCTTGTTAGCACCTACAGTACCGTCAGCACCAAGTCCCCAGAACTTACAGTTAGTTGTTCCTTCTGGTGTAGTAACAAGAGGAGCACCTGTCTCAAGGGAAAGATGTGTCACATCATCTACGATACCGATTGTGAATTTCTCTTTTTCTGTATTGTCATAAACAGCAACGATCTGAGCCGGTGTTGTATCTTTGGAACCAAGACCATAACGTCCGGAGAAGATCTTAACACCTGCAAATTTGCTGTCTTTAAGAGCAGCTACAACATCCAGGTACAGCGGCTCGCCAAGTGCACCTGGCTCTTTTGTTCTGTCAAGAACTGTGATCTGTTTAACGGTCTCAGGAATAGCATCAACCAGTGCCTGTGCGCTAAATGGTCTGTACAGACGAACTTTGATCACACCAACTTTTCTGCCGGCTGCTGTTAAGTAGTCGATAGTCTCTTCGATTGTATCATTTACAGATCCCATAGCAACGATCACATGGTCAGCATCAGCTGCTCCATAGTAGTTGAAAAGCTTGTAATCTGTACCGATCTTAGCATTAACCTTGTCCATGTACTCCTGAACAACTGCAGGAAGTGCATCATAATATGGGTTACATGCCTCTCTTGCCTGGAAGAAGATATCCGGGTTCTGAGCAGAACCTCTCTGGCATGGATGGTTCGGGTTAAGAGCATGATCACGGAATGCCTGGATAGCATCCATATCAGCCATATCCTTCAGATCTTCATAATCCCATGTCTCGATCTTCTGGATCTCATGAGAAGTACGGAATCCATCGAAGAAGTTGATAAACGGAACTTTGCCTTTGATTGCAGCAAGATGTGCAACAGGAGTCAGGTCCATAACTTCCTGTACGGAAGACTCGCAAAGCATTGCACAACCAGTCTGACGACAGGCCATAACGTCGGAATGATCTCCGAAAATAGAAAGTGCGTGAGAAGCAAGTGCACGGGCGGATACGTTGAATACACCCGGAAGCTGCTCACCAGCGATTTTATAAAGGTTAGGGATCATCAGCAACAGACCCTGTGAAGCTGTATAAGTAGTTGTCAGGGCACCTGCTGCCAGAGATCCGTGTACAGCACCTGCTGCACCAGCCTCAGACTGCATCTCAGTTACCTGTACTTCCTGTCCGAAGATATTTTTTCTACCCTGGGTTGCCCACTCATCAGTGGCTTCAGCCATAACAGATGAAGGAGTGATCGGATAGATAGCAGCTACATCTGAAAATGCATATGAAGCATGAGCAGCTGCATGGTTTCCATCCATGGTTTTCATCTTTCTTGCCATAGTTTTATCTTTCCTCCTTAAAGATTTATAAAAATATTATTTCTAGACATCTGAGTGCCTAAAATTCCATTTACTATTATAGCATATAAGTTCTCATATTTCTATTTTAGTTTCTGTTTTTTTTGTATATTATAAGATACAAAAGAAAGAAAAAAGGCACCGGTGAACGGGGGCTGACCGCATACCGGTGTTTCTTATTCATGTTTTAGTCTGTCAGTCCCAGGACCTGGTCAAGGGGCTTTCTTTTCAGCAGACGCCACAGTTCATCCTGGATCTCTGCCAGTTCTTTGTGCATATAACATACACTTCCGTCCTGGCCATTACGGACACATTCATTTTTCGGATTAAGGCATTCGATAATATACATGTCCGGATCAATTGCATAGTATACCTCGAACAAAGTCAGAGAACCTAAATCTTTATTCAAGGTATAACCGCCATGGACGCCTCTGAAACCTTTTACGATTCCGGCTTTCTGGAGTTTTTTGAGGATTTTGTAGGCAAAAGGAGCTGTAATTGCTTCCCTGTCACAAATCTCATTCACGCTTAAACGTGTTTCTCCTGCAAGCGCCCGAAGGACTCTTACTGCATAGTCACACTCTCTCGTAATAAACATACCTTTATAACCTCTCTCTTTAGCATTTGCATTCTAGTTGTTGATCCTTAGTTGTCTTTTCCTCCCTGACAAATCGAGTATAACAACTTTAAAGGAAAAATTCAACAACATATCTAAATATATTTAACTCTTTTTGAAAAAAACGTCACTTTTTTTCATGAAAGTTATAAGGTATTTTATTTTTCTCCGAAAATTAACACAAAACCAACAAAAAGTATGACCGTTCCCAACACATATCTGATTCTTTTACTCCATGTATCATACTTTGGATTTTCCATCATCTTCTCTACATAACTGTAACTGGTACCTGCCACGATGAGCAAAATGCTGTGCCCAAGTGCATATAAAACCATGAGAAGAATCCCCCAGCCAGTGCTTTTCCCAAGCTTTGCAACAAGAGCAAGAAGTGCCACCATAACCGGGATCGCACAATGGGAAGCAAACAAGCCTCCAAGAGCGCCTGTGAGAAATGCTCCTGCATATCCTTTCTTCATGGTATGTTCATCAAAATGGATATGCGGGATCACATTCACCACGCCAAAGACCTGAAGCGCCATAAGGACCATCAAAATCCCCATAAGCACAGCCCACCAATGTCCTGCCTCATGCATATGATGTCCGATCGCAGAAGCCACAGAACCAAATATACCAAAAGTAACTGTCATACCTGCAGCCATGGCAAGAGAAAGCCTAAATGCCTTCCCGGGGCTTGCCTTGGAAGCACCTACACAAGTAAGCAGCATAGGCACAGTTGCCAGGGAGCAGGGGGTAAAGGATGTAACGATCCCTGCCACAAGGGCAAGAAGCGGTGCAGCCCAGAAGCTTGCAGCCATACTATTCGTTATGGTTTCCAAAATTCCATTCATTTATTATCTCCTCACATATCTGTCTGTCGCTTTTTCCATCGGTTACTATCTGACAATCTGCAGCAGCCTCATATTTAGGGCGGCGTGCTTCCATCAGTTCTTTAATCGCCTCTACGGACTTTTTCCCTTCCAGAAGAGGACGGTCGTGATTATTTTTCACACGGTTTAAAATGGTTTCCGGCTGAGCCGTAAGCAGGAATATTTTCCCGTTTTTCTTCATGATCTCCACATTACGAGGCTGCATTACAGTTCCTCCTCCACAGGAAACCACCACATTTTCCTGATCCTGGATCTTCTCAAGAAATTCCGTCTCTTTTTTACGGAAATATGCTTCCCCTTTCTCTTTAAAAATCTGGGATATCTTCATCCCTTCTTCTACTTCGATCTGTTGATCCATCTCAATTTGCTTCATATTATAATGCCTGCAAAGACATCTGGCCACTGTGCTTTTACCAGTCCCCATAAACCCGGTGAGATATAGCTGTCCTGTTTTCATTTCTTATCAACTCCGTTCGTATATTATCCTGTTTTCCAGGCCAGTCTTTCACACATTATAGCAGTGGTTTATTTTTTTGTAAAGAAATGCATAGAAAAACCAAAATAATTCTTACAAAATTCACAGTTTACGATAGGAAGGAAATCGGCTATACTAGAAAACAGTGAGCAAATCGACTATATTCGGAGGTAAATATGATTTCAGCAAATAACATCACACTGCGTGTTGGAAAAAAAGCGCTTTTTGAAGATGTAAACATCAAATTCACAGAAGGCAACTGTTACGGTCTGATCGGTGCCAATGGTGCAGGAAAATCCACATTCCTTAAAATCCTTTCCGGACAGCTGGAGCCTACCAAAGGAGATGTGGTGATCACACCTGGCCAGAGACTTTCCTTCCTGCAGCAGGATCATTTCAAATATGACGCCTATCCTGTACTGGATACTGTAATCATGGGAAATGCCCGTCTTTATCAGATCATGAAAGAAAAAGAAGCCATTTATGCAAAGGAAGACTTTACAGATGAGGATGGTATCCGTGCCAGCGAACTGGAAGGTGAATTTGCAGAAATGAATGGCTGGGAAGCAGAATCTGAGGCAGCTACCCTGCTGAACGGACTTGGTGTAGATACAGAGTACCATTATTCCCAGATGGCTGACCTGAACGGAAGCCTGAAGGTGAAAGTTCTTCTTGCCCAGGCATTGTTTGGTAATCCGGACATCCTGCTTCTGGACGAGCCTAACCAACCACCTGGATCTTCCTGCTATAGAATGGCTGGAAGAATTCCTGATCAATTTTGACAATACGGCAATCGTGGTATCCCATGACCGTTATTTCTTAAATAAGGTATGTACCCAGACTGCTGACATTGATTATGGCAAAATCCAGCTTTATGCAGGTAACTATGATTTCTGGTTTGAGTCCAGTCAGCTGCTGATCAAGCAGATGAAAGAAGCAAACAAGAAAAAAGAAAGAAAAGATCAAAGAGCTGCAGGAATTTATTTCCCGTTTTAGTGCCAATGCTTCCAAATCCAAACAGGCTACTTCCAGAAAACGTGCTCTTGAAAAAATCCAGCTGGATGATATGCGTCCTTCCAGCCGTAAGTATCCATATATTGACTTCCGTCCAAATCGGGAGATCGGTAATGAGGTACTGATGGTAGAGAATCTTTCCAAGACCATTGACGGTGTAAAGATCCTTGACAACATCTCCTTTACCCTTGGACGCAATGACAAAGTGGCTTTTGTAGGTGCCAATGAGCTTGCCATCACCACCTTCTTCAAGATCCTTACCGGAGAGATGGAGCCTGATTCCGGTAATTATAAATGGGGTATTACCACCTCCCAGGCATACTTCCCTAAGGATAATACCCAGGAGTTTGACAATGATCTGACCATCACGGACTGGCTGACCCAGTATTCTGAGATCAAGGACGCTACCTATGTGCGAGGCTTCCTTGGACGTATGCTTTTCCCCGGAGAAGACGGTGTAAAACGTGTCCGTGTTCTTTCTGGTGGTGAGAAGGTGCGCTGTCTTCTTTCCAAAATGATGATCTCCGGTGCCAATATCCTGCTTCTGGATGAGCCTACCAACCATCTGGATATGGAGTCCATTACCGCACTGAATAACGGACTGATCAAATTCCCTGGAGTGATCCTTTTCACCTCCCATGATCATCAGTTCGTAGAAACTACAGCCAACCGTATCATGGAGATCCTTCCAAACGGTACATTGATCGACAAGATCACTACCTATGATGAATATCTGGCAAGTGATGAAATGGCTAAAAAGCGCCAGGTATTTACTGTGAATGAAGCGGACGCATCTGACAACTGATGTGCCCTGCTGCACTGACAGTTGTAATACCAAAACCAATCTTGAAATTTCAAAAGAGGAAACTGCATCTGCAGCTTCCTCTTTTTGTAATGTAGCGTATTATAATAATACAAAACAGGATCTTCAGAATCCTAATATATTATGCTTATTTTACCTGAACCTTCATTCCAACATAATCAGATGGATAACAGAAAGTAATTGATGTATTCACACTCTGGATCCAGTTGGTTGTACGCTTCGGTGCATTCATCAGCAGATAGCGAAGGCTGGAATAGGTATTGGTGTATGCCTTGTTCCGGCTGTAAGAACTCATCAGCTTGCCCTTATAGTATACGCGGTATGCCACTGCACTGTTCTCAAAAGTGTACTGTTCAAAGGAATTGTTGCTTCCAAGAGTACGTCTTGCAACTGTGCCTCTCTTTGCAGACATGATCACAGGAGCACCTGTAAGGTTACTGCTGGTCATCGTGAAGTTCACACTTCTGCCCTTAGCTGCCTTCACAAGCTTCAACGGACGGTGGGATGCACTCTGCTTCACAAAGGAAATCCCTGCCTTGCCTGACTGTGTAGTATAATCTACACGGATCGTCACACTTCCCCGATTAACACGGATACAGGAAAGCATTCCTGAATTGCTGCCAGCGCTTTGTTTGATAAATGTACCTGCTGCATTGTTCACATAAACGCCCTTATTCGTGCTGCGCACCATATACTCGGTAGGCTGACTGCTCTTGCCGCTCGGGTAAGATGCGATCACTGCATCGTATCTGGTCTTTGTATTGGCCGGAGTCACATAAACCGTATAGGCTGTGATCTTGTTGGTGCCAATGCTTTTGTTCAGCACATGATAGGTCTGTCCTGCAGATATGGTAAGAGTCGCTCTTCTTCTTGTGGCTGCTGATGCAGGTACTGTTGCTGTGATGATCGCAGCTGCTGTTATCAGCGCTGCCGCAAACCATTTAAAAACTTTCTTCTCTCTCTCATTTTGCCTCCTTAGCTGCCTTTTACAGGCCTGTTTTGATTTTCATTCTCCATGCATGGTTATGGGAGCAAGCTTGCCTCCTGTAACTTTCAGAAGTCCCTCCAAAGGTGCTTTCAGTGTAAGACCGATCCGGCCGCCACTGATATAAATCTCCTGAAACTCACCGGCAGACTGATCAAATACTACCGGATATGGCTTCGATCCCGATAGGGCTGCATCCGCCTCTTACATAGCCGGTGATCTTGTGATGTCCTTCACATGGATCATATCCACTGCCTTCTCGCGGT
>NZ_JAYFUY010000121.1:0-5619 GCF_059933065.1 Blautia sp. HA3515
CGGATGTTCTTTATGTATCTTTTGAATTTCAATAGATAACGTTTCGTTCTGCAGTTCATTATTGTTTTTCGGATGTTTTAGCCAGTGATAGTATGCAGAGCGTGTAATATTAAGATACTTACAAAGTTTATCTACAGGATATCCCTTGTCAGAAGATAATTCTTTGATTGCCTTATATGCGGCTAAACGGTGAACTAAAGATAGTGATCCCTCCTTTCTAGTTCTCTGACTTTTTTTAACAGATCATTTTCCATTTGTAAATCAAGATTTTTTCTTTCAAGCTCAACGATTCTATCACGTAATTCTTCCTCAGATGTACGACTTGGTAATGATCCGACTCGTCTACCACGGCGGTCTTCCAGACCTTTACTTCCCATTTCTTCGTATCGTTTTACCCAGTTACGAACTTGTTGATAAGAACATTGATATTTCAAAGCCATTGCTCCATAATTCTTATCATTTGCCAAGCATTCCGTAACTATTTTTAATCGCTCATCAAGAAGAGTCGTTGATTTTGCTTTTTTCATGCAAGCACCTCCAGTGGATGTTTTTAATATTCCACCAGAATTATACACCTGAATCCACTTTAAAAGTTGTGTGTGTGACCGGATTCCGTATTTTAAGCAAATATCATCAAGAGAACCAGCTCCATTAAGATAATCATTTACCGCAGATATTTTTAGTGCTTTTGAGTAACTTTTGTTTTTGGGTTGATTAAGTAAACCTGTTGGTCCATTGCATTGGTATATAGAAATCCATTTTCTAATACTCTGGCAAGCAACTCCAAGGTTTTTACTTGCCTGACCCAATCCAATCTCTCCATCAAGATATTGCTCAACTATTTTTACCTTTACTATTGGATCTATTTTGCTTTTTCTGGACATGAAAATACCCCCATATAGGACTTTTATATTTCATTGTCCTATATGAGGGTAGCATATCAAAACTGCACAGAAAGCCTTTTTGTTATGCAAGAGGTTCATCGATCAGAACATCCTGTCGCCTGATTTTTTTCGTTGTGTTGCGGATAAATGGGTTTTTCCTGACAACCAGCCCTGTAATCTGACGATAGGTTGGCTGATTTTGATTGTACTCATCCAAAAATGACTGAAGCAGTCTTTGAACAGAATCTGCATCCAATGCCTTCGCTTCTACAACTGCCTGCTCCGGATAGATCCGGGCTGTCAGTCCATTCTTCTCACCAGTCACGATCACTTCGCCTACAAGAGGATTCAGGGCAAGCTTATTCTCAATCTCTTCCGGAGAAATATTTTCACCATTTGACAGGATGATCAGGTTTTTCACCCTTCCGTTAATGAATAAATAACCATCCTCATCCATATATCCTTTGTCTCCTGTATGTAGCCAGCCATCCTTAAGAGCCTCCTCAGTTTCCTCCGGCATTTGATAGTAGCCCTTCATAACACTTGTTCCACGCACCAGAATCTCCCCATTGTCAAACCTGACCTCCACATTTTCAAGGGGCCGTCCAATCAGAACCCGGCTTATGGTTTTCCGGTGTATTGTTGCTGATAACAGGGGAGCATTCGGACATTCCATACCCTTCCAGTATCTGAATACCGTATTGTGCAAAGCAGTCAATATAATACGGGTCCAGGTGTGCGCCACCGGTAAATATTGTACGCAGGTTTTTCCCAAATACTTTCTCTGCAAGAACCTTTTTGGGTATTGACGGGTCAGAAGCTGCCAATCTCTTATAAATCGTTTCAATCATCATCGGTACCATAAGCATAATGTCTGGTTCAAAAATGCTCATATTCCTCACCATGTGAAGCAGAGAATCATTGATACATATAGTTGCCCCCTGGGAAAAGCCCTTCAGCCAGTCCATCACAAGGCAGAATGCATGATGGATAGGGAGTACACTAAGCATCACGGTTCCCGGTTCTGCTGAAATTTTTACAGCCTCAACATTGGAAGCCAGATTGTTCTGAGTTAACATAACTCCCTTACTCTTTCCGGTTGTTCCTGAAGTAAATATAATAGTCGCAATATCCTCTTTATCCGGACAGACAGCATCTGCAGACGCATTATTTCCTGCATTCCGAAGTTCACTGATACTATATACTTTTTCCGGTGCATCCTCCACCTCTTCCTGAAGCATCCATATCTTCTGAAGACCCGGACAATTATCCAGAAAAGCCTGAAGATAGGGTCTGTGCTTCGGACTTAAAAAAAGAGCTGCTGAATCGGAGCGATTGATCAGCTCCACCAGATCCTCCCAGGGCAGCGCTGCATCAAGCGGCACTGCTGTTGTACACCCTGTAATAATTCCAATATAACTCTCGATCCATTCTACGGAACTGGTACCGATCAATGCAATATGTTTTCCCTCAAAACCCTCTGCAAGAAGACCTTTTCTCACAGAAACTGCATTTTTCATCATTTCACAATAGCTTCTCTCTGAAATCTCTTTCCTGTTAAGCCATTTTACAGCATTGACTTTGCCAAATTTCTGTACACTTTCTTCTAATATATCTCTAACCAGCATATCCATTTTCTCCCTAGTGCCTGTTTTAAACAGGTGCTGATCTGCACCTCTTCCTACTGAAAGTTTTCCAGTAATTCAAGTGCTTCTCCAATGGTTACGATTTTCATTACTTCGTTCTCTTCAAGCTCAATATCAAACGTGTCCTCAAGTTCACCTAAAAAAGACATAAAATCCAAAGAGCTGAATCCCAGATCCTCACGGAATCTCATATCATTTGTTATTTCTTCCGGTGCCACATTGCTATACTGCGCCACGATATTTTTAAATTCCATTTCCTGATTCATTATCATCTGTCCTCCTGTTACATAACAATCCTGTTATTTTTTGATTTCCAATTTGTCTTGCCAAATGCTTTTTATATTATTCAGGCAGTCATCAAAATACCTTTCAGACTTGTTCCATGATCTCACCAAGGCTCATATCCGGTTCTGCAATTCCTTTAAATAAAATTCGCATCATATAATAATAGAGAAGCTCCATATCATGTTCTTCCAGGTGTGCCGTTTGATAATGATAGGAAAAATTCATTCCACCATCCTCTGTATGAGATACGGTCAAATATATTTTCTTGGTTGCTGCGCCATTGGCAAACCATTTGGCGTGCTGGCGGACAACTCCCAGCATTTCATTTTCTACCTTTACTGGCATTGGCTGATAAGTCAGATAGAAGCTTTCATAGCTGGTATGCTCCGGTGTATGATATCTTTTTCTCAGCTCTTCCATAATAAGTGCAGGATCGTAATTGCTATGCATATAAATGCGGTTCTGTATATTCTGGATTTCATAAGCAGCCGAAAGAAAATCTGTTTCAGATGAGATCACCGTTCTGCACGGAAACATAATCGTCCTGCTTCCGCCAGATGTCCACTCTTCATGAGTAGAACGTCTGGATATAAAATTCTGGATGGTAATATCCTCCTGCCCATTATTAACCTTAGACAGATAAGTACGAATACCAAGCAGAAGAAGATTTGTCATGGAAAGCTGATGATTCATACAGAAATCAATCAGATTCTGAGTTGGCCCCGGCTCCAGTATGGTAATCCTTAACTGCTACAAATAAATTATCCATTTCAATATCTGCGGATCGAAGTTTTGGATTTCCATGCCGCTTTCTGGCAATCTCCAGTACAGATGGTCCCTGAATATCAGAATACAGCGGCTCTCCCAAAGCATCCAGCTGATCTTCCCAGAATTTTTTGTCTTTTGCAAAACGCTTTTCATTGCCGGCTTTTGCCAGGTCTTTCTTCAGTACTGTTTCAAAATCAGCCAATTCCTGTGGATGCGCTGTTCCGTACCTGTAATAGGTATAAAGCTGAAACAGATCCCCGATCATCACTACCAGTCCACATGAATCAATCAGTCGGTGATCCATATGTACAAAAAAACCATTGTATCCTTCCGGCAGCTTCAACATGGTGAACTCACACATGGGAATATTATCGCCATCAAAGGTTTCATATGCCCATTGCTGCATCAATTCATCTGCTTTTGCAAGGCTTTCCATTCCAGACAGATCCTTCAGCTCAATGTCACGCGTATCCTGTTTTACAATATACTGTTTCACATTTCCGTCCTGGTCCGGTTTTGTAAAACGTACCCTGGTGCATCCTGAACGCTCTGTTTCCATCTGGATACACTTTTTTAATAATCCAAAATCCAATTCAGCCTGTACAGAAGCCACAACACTGACACCGGATACCTGCTGTGTACCATAGTCCCTGATCCAGTTATGATGCATCTTCTGAGCAGCAGTCAACGGATAGTAATCTTCTCATTCTTAATCAATCCTTCCTGATATAAACATTACATTTTTGCTCCAGGTGAAAAATAGCATATATTTCAGGGAAATACCAGTATCCCCCAGACTTAATGAACACTTTACAAAAAATTGACCTGGGATTTATCAAACATTTTACAAAAAACTGTTTGATAAATCCCGGTCAAAAGAATTGTTATGCTGTTAATCGTATTTCTCAAAAAAATGCATCATTGTATTCTGATATAGCCTGGGGTCTGCATAGGCACAGCACAAATGCCGTGCCCCAGGCACAACCACAAGCTCTTTCGGAGCCTTGCATAACCTATAGTTTTGAAATGAATTATGGGGATAAACATAGGTATCCTTATCTCCGTGATAAAACAGAACCGGTATGGTATTCGTCTGCATTGCCGCTGTAGTATCTGCATCCTTCATATGAAATCCGGCTAGTATGCCGCAAAGCCAATCCATCTGCATTAAAAGCAAAGGAACATGATGAAGATGAAACCAGTGCACAGCCATGTCCTTCATTTGTCCTTTCATGGAATGGAAGCCACAGTCAGCAATCAGGCCTTTCACTTCCGAAGGCAGCCTGTGTGCAGATGCCATCAGCACAGCTGACGCCCCCATAGACTGCCCATATAAATAAATGGGAAGCTTTTTCTTGTTTCGTTCAGATACATAGAATGCCCAACGCTGAACATCCCACTGCTCCATTGCACCAAAGGTAATATATTTTCCCTCACTGTCACCGCAACAGCGTTGTTCCATAAACAGAAGATTGCATTGATGTTCATGAAGGTATTTTGCCATAAATGACATTGTGCCAAATCGACTGCCACGATATCCATGGCTTAATATAACAAACCGTTTTGGATTTTCGGCCGGCAGATAGAATCCATGCAGCTTTAATCCATCCACACTTCTGATATAGCAGTCCTCCATCTTCTGGGGCAAAGCACCATTCTTTACTCTCATGGTATATCCTTTTGCGTATCCATTCTGAGGATGGTTTTCCCTAATGTGCGACAGTTCGAAACCATTTCTTCCTTTACTTTCTGGGAGGCACCCCGTTTACAGCAAATCATCATATTGGAAGAGGCGCCAGCTTATCTCCATAAATCCCGAAACGATAATAAGAAAGAAGACTATAAACACTTTAGAAATTCTTTTTTTCATGAAAACACCCCGAGTAATTGTCTTATCGCTGCAGTTAATGCAGAAAACCATCTTTCTTGATCCACACTGCGACTTTGATACCTCTACTATACAGCAGGCAAACCATCTAAGCTTGTATTTATTACACTTTTCAATCTCAGGACTGATAATTCTGCATCCAGCAATT
>NZ_JAYFUY010000122.1:0-24277 GCF_059933065.1 Blautia sp. HA3515
GGGATGGCTTGCTTCACAGGCGGATATGCTTGCAGAAGATTGGATATTTGTGGAGGAATAAATCTTTGCTGACAGACAAGGAGGTGAGAACAATGAAATACCGAAAGAACCCCGTTGTCGTGGAAGCCTTTCAGCTGACGGACGATCCGGAATATGAATCCCCTCCCTGGTTCACCCAGGCGGTGGCTGATGAAAAGGTCTGGATTGACCGGAGCCTGAGAGACGGACATATATCCGTGTACGGCTGTACGATCCAGACGCTGGAAGGCAGGATGCACGCCAAACTGGGGGATTACATCATCCAGGGTGTGAACGGGGAGCTGTATCCCTGCAAGCCGGATATCTTTCTGAAGACTTATGAAGAGGCCTAGGAAGGAGGTGATCCTAAATATCTCGGAGCTGTCCGTGAAACAGCGGTAAAGCACGCAGCGTTATGCTGGGTGTTATTTTTATGCTTTCGTCAGCTGATCAGACGTAAAACAGTCGGTAATCCGTGGCTCACACACGTAAACCAAGAGTAAAAGAAAGGAAAAGGAAAATGAAAAGAGAAGATTTAACAGCACAGGGACTGACAGCAGAACAGGTTGAGTTTGTTATGTCAGAGTACGGGAAAGAAGTAAATCCTTTGAAAGCAGAAAGGGATTCCTATAAGACCCAGCTGGATACAGCACAGGCATCCCTGAAAGCTATGGAGGGAATCGATGCAGCCGGACTACAGACAAAAGTATCCGATCTGACAAAGCAGCTTCAGGGCAAGGACGCAAGATTGAGAAGATCAAGTCCGATTATGCCTTTGATGCTTCTGTTAAAGACGCTATCCGGAAAGCGTCCGGAAGGAATGAAAAGGCGATCATGGCCCTTTTGGATGTGGACACTTTAAAAGCATCAAAGAATCAGGCACAGGACATTGAGGCGGCACTTACAGCCCTGAAGAAAGACAATGATTACCTGTTCCAGTCAAATGTGCAGATTCCCAGGGTGGTTTCATCCACTTCCGGGATTAACAATGATGTTCAGACTAAAAAAGAGCAGGCAAATGAAGCACTGAGATCCCTGCTCGGAAAAGGAGAGTAAAGAATGCCAGTAAATATTACAAACAGAGCCGATGCGGAGGCGATTATCCGCGAACAGATCGTATCCAGTATTTTCCAGGATGCGCCGAAAAATTCTGTATTTATGGGGATGGCAAGAAAGCTTCCCAACATGACCAGCAATCAGACCAGGATCCGTGTACTGGACTTCCTGCCAACTGCTTACTGGGTAGACGGCGATACAGGTATGAAGCAGACCACCAGACAGGCATGGGATAACGTATATCTGAATGCCGGTGAGCTGGCTGTAATCGTGCCGATCCCGGATGCAGTACTTTCTGACGCAGAATTTGACATCTTTGGCGAGATCACCCCACGTATCATGGAGGCCATTGGCCAGAAGGTGGATGCAGCTGTTATCTTTGGGGATAACCGCCCAAGGGAGTGGCAGGCAGATATCATTACCCTGGCAAGGCAGGCCGGAAACAATGTGGCTGCTGCCACCGGAAAAGATTATTACGATCTGATTCTCGGAGATGGCGGCGTATTTGCCAAAGTAGAAACAGACGGCTTCGGCGTATCTGGAGCTGTGGCACCGATGAACTTTAAGGCAAAGCTTCGTGGTCTTCGTGACACCACAGGACAGCCGATCTTCAAAAACAACATGCAGGATGTGGCAAGGTACACCCTGGACGGTGCGCCCATCACATTCCCGGAGAATGGAGGCTTCTATCCGGAAATCGCTCAGCTTGTGGTTGGTGATTTCGGTCAGGCTGTGTACTCCATTCGTCAGGACGTAACCGTGAAGATTCTGGATCAGGGTGTTATCCAGGATCCAGTAACAAAGGAAATCGTGTACAACCTGGCACAGCAGGATATGACCGCACTTCGTGTTGTATTCCGTATGGGCTGGGCGCTTCCGAATCCGGCTACACGGATGAACGAAGACCGTACCGGCTGTGCGTTTGCATACCTGGAGCCGGGTACTCCTGCTACTACCCAGAAAGTTACCTTTACCGTAACGGATGGTGCAGAATCCAGCCCGAAAGCGTATGCAGGTGCACGAATTAACGTAGACGGTGCAATCCTTGTGACGGATGATAATGGAAAAGCAGAGTTTAACCTGCGTGCAGGTACATACACTGCGAAGATCAGCAAGAAAGGCTTCATCACAGTGACTGAAACCTTCACGGTAGCATCCACTGCGGTAACAAAGGCAATCACCCTTACAGCACAGTCCTGATAAAGGAGGGAACGTCCATGTACGCTGATTATGGTTATTATACTGACGGCTATCTGCTGGGGCGTTCCCCGGCAGTGCCAGAGGCAGTATTTCCATACTGGGAAAAACAGGCAGAGCGTGTGCTGAATCAGTACACCTTTAGCCGTCTGGCTTCTAATTTCGGGCTTATTACGGACGAGGTGAAAGATTGTACCTGTGAGCTTGCAGAACTGCTGTATCAGGCGGACAGGACCTCACAGCAGGCATCTGAACAGGGCGGATTCCTTACATCGTTTTCCAATGACGGGGAATCCGGAACCTTTGATCTGTCCCAGTCAAACTTCACAGAGGAAGGGAAAGCCAGGAAGACGAAGGAGATCATTTGCCGGTATCTGGGGAACACCGGCCTTTTATACCAGGGGGTGTGAGTATGAACCAGAATTATACCCGTACAATTACCTTGTACAACCGGATCCGTGCCGGTGACAGCACGGATAAAAAGGAACACTGGAACCGGACGGTGCTTCATAACTGCTTCTGGAAATCACAGGTAAATACAGGCTTTAACGGTACCCAGGCAAGCGTCCAGAATACCTATGTGGTGCGGATCCCAAAGGACGAACGGTATCTTTCCTATGCAGAATATGCAAAGGCTCCGAAGGGGCATTTTACAGCTTCCCAGGATGATCTGGTTGTACTAGGGGAATGCAGCGAAGAAATCAACGGAACTGCAGGGCACACAGCTGCGCAGGTGCTGAACAGATGCAAGCCGGATGCATTTAAAGTGACAGCCTTTTCAGATAACACAGCATTTCCGCTGGCAAAGCATTACAGACTGGGGGGATGATCTTTGGACGCGAAGGTTGAATGGAACGGTACGCCGGAAGAGATTGTAAAGAAGAAGCTTGGCGGCAGACAGGGAATGCTGTTTCTTGCTAGCCAGGCGGCTGCTTTAATGGATCCATATGTGCCTGCCGATAACCTGGTACTTGCCCAGAACGTGGATATTACGGCTGATGATGATGCAGGATATATCACTTATAACAGCCCTTATGCGCATTATCAGTATATAGGTGAGGTATACGGCCCCAATATCCCAATCTTTGACGGTGGGGAACTGATGGGATTCTGGTCACCACCCCATAAGACACCCACAGGCAGGAAGCTGAAATACAGCACATTCCGGCATCCTCTTGCAACAGATCACTGGGATCAGGCCATGATGACAGCAAGGAAGGACGAACTGGCAGCTGCATAGACAAGGTATCTGAAGGAGGGCAGCCATGACAAAACATGATGCTGTTAAGGCATTTTTCGAACCAAAGGTTGAGGAATTGTGCGGGGACATCCTTAACCTTAACTTTTCCCCAGAATCCCCTGACAGTTTCTCCCTGGTGACACAGTATTCAGATAAGGTCCTGAAAAAATACGTGTGTGGGGATGAACAGAAGGCCTATGGATTTTCCATTATCATTGTAAAGGCCTATTCTTCCGGGCAGGACGACCTGAACCTGGAAGCGATGAATTTTGCGCAGGCTTTTATGGACTGGCTGGAAGACCAGGACAGGCAGAAGGGACCCCCCGGACTTTGGGGAAAAATGCAGGATCCAGAAAATGGAAAACCTGCAGAATATGCCTAACCTGTCCGGTGAATTACCAGGAAGGACTGGCGAGGTACATGATTCAGGCACGGATTGTTTACCGGACCATTGCAAATGATTTTTAAAGCCCTGATGGGCAGAAAGGAAGAAAAATATGATTGAAAGAAAATATCTGGCACATTATCTGGATTCCAGTTTTGGAGGAGAAACAGCTGTTTATGTGCGGATCAGGCAAAGACCTGGAAGAATACAACGAAGAACTGAATCCGGACGTTGAGGTGAAGAAAAATATCCTGGGTGAGCAGTCCGTGCACCATTCTGGGTATGAAGCCCAGGCAGATGTGGATCCGTTCTACTATGAGGATTACGATGATGCTCTGTCCAATAAGATCCTTGAGCTGGCCAACACCAGGGCTACCGGTGATAAGTGTAAAACCACCATGGTGGATGTGCTGCTGAAACCAGGAGCCACGGAGGATGCGGCACCAACCTGCGTTTGGGCTTATAAGGAAGATGTATACATTATCCCTAATTCTGTGGGCGGTGATACTTCCGGTATCCAGACACCGTTTACTGTGTATAAGGCAGGAAACAGGGTAAAAGGAACCTGGAATGTGACTACAAAAGCGTTCACAGCGGACGCAACTGCGTGATCATAAGGAGGGCATAGACCATGGCAAAACAGATAAAAACCAATATTTCCATTGAGGAATATGAGTTTCTTGACACAAAAGGAAACCATCTGTTTTCCATCTCCTTTAATCCGGCGGACATTGATATTGCCCGCCGGTATGACAAGGTGGTGGAATATCTGAATGAGGCGGCGAAAAAGAAATTGGAAACCCAGGAGGCACTGTTTGAGCTTGGGGACGGCTTGAAGGAAAAGCTGGACGGGCTGTTTAACGCCGACATTTCGACCGCTATTTTTTCGGTGATGAATCCGTTTACGCCGCTTGCAAACGGGAAGCTGTATGTGGAGGAGATTGTGGAACAGCTGGGGAAGGTGATTGAAGCGGAAATGAACATCCGGCTTAAAAAGGTACAGAGCCGACAGAACAAATACACGGCAAAGTACCATAAGTGATGGATGCCTGGAAGCTACCCACTTCCCTGTGTGTAGGCGGCACTGATTATAAGATACGGACAGACTTCCGGGTAGTTCTGGATATTTTGGAAGCCATGAACGACCCGGATCTTTTTCTGCCAGATGCATCAGAAGAGGAAATTGCTTTGGTGAGGAGTGACACCATGGTACAGATCCTTTATGAGGACTACCAGACAATACCGCCGGAAGACTTTGCAGAAGCCTGTGAAAAGGCACTGGACTTCATTGATATGGGAATGAAGGATGATGGGAAGAAAAAGCCCCATACCATGGACTGGCAACAGGATGCCCAGATCATCATTCCTGCTATCAACCGGGTTCAGGGGTGTGAGATCCGTGCGCTCCAATATCTTCATTGGTGGACATTCCTGGGGGCTTATATGGAGATTGGGGATTGCCTGTTTTCCCAGGTGGTCAATATCCGGCAGAAGAAAGCAAAGCACAAAAAGCTGGAAAAGTGGGAAAAGGAATTTTTGAATGCAAATAAGGATCTGATCACCTTGCAGAAGAAGATCAGTGTGGAACAGAAAAAAGAAATGGACAATCTGAAAAAATGGCTGTAGGAGGTGAGGCACAGAAATGGATGGGAAAGTTGTAATTGAGACGGCCGTGGATCAGACAGGGATGAAGGTTGGCGCACAAAGGCTGGAAGCATCTCTGCGAAAAATGGCCGAGAGCGTAAAAGGAATTGGAGAGACTGCCGAGCTGACTATACGGAAGCAGATAGATTCTTTTTCCAGATTGGAGTCCCAGTATGATAGACAGGCACAGAAAGTAGACGGCCTGAAACAGAAGTTGACACAGCTGTCCGAAGTGAAGGTTGAGACAGATGAGTATAAAAAATTAGGTTCTGAGTTGGAAACATTGGCAAATAAAGGCGCTGAGGTAGAAAGTAAGCTGTCTGAATGGGCAAAAATGGGTGTTCCTGAAAATTCAGGTGGATTTAAGGCACTTGAGAAAGAGCTGGATCAACTTGAAGAAAAGATGGCAACTATCCAGGGAAAACAGGCAGAAATGAAACAGAATGGAACTGCTTATAACAACCCCGAAAGTTCACAGGAGTACAAGGATACAGCTGATCAATTGACAGCGGAGCAGGAAAAACTGGATCAGATGAACTCACGCCTGGGGACTTCATACGATACCATCAAACTTAAGATTGATGAGTACCGGGAAGCCCTGAATGGGGCGGATAGTTCTGTCCAGAAAAACACACAAAGTACCGGCATTTTGTCGGCAGCACTTAACAGTATGAAGAAAACATTTTCCTTTATATTGAAAAAGGCACAGGCTCTTGCATCTGCCCTGGGCGGAACTGTGGTAAATGGCCTGAAGAAAATGTCCGCAGGTATGCTGGGAATCCACAAGTCTGCAAACAAAACAACTCTGACGCTAAAGAACCTGCTGAAGTACGGTCTGGGGATTCGGTCCTTGTTTGTGCTTTTCAATAAGCTACGTTCAGCAATCGTTGACGGGTTCAAGAACCTTGCACAGTACAGCGGATCCACCAACAACAGTATATCGGCACTGACAACGGCGCTTACCCAGCTGAAAAACAGTTTTGCCACAGCGTTTAATCCGATCCTGTCTGTGGTGTCACCGATCCTGGTTACATTTATCAACCAGATTTCCAAAGCCTTGACCTATGTAGGAATGTTCGTAGCAGCACTTTCAGGGCAGAGCACTTTTACAAAGGCTGTGGCTGCACAGGAAGATTACGCTGCCAGTCTGGACAAAACCTCACAGAATGCGAAAAAGGCTAAGAAATCCCTGACCGGTTATCTTAGCGGTCTTGATGAGATTCAGCGATATGACGATAAGAAAACGGATGATACTGGCTCCACAAAGTATAAAGGACCGTCTCCAAGTGAGATGTTCGAGGAAACACCAATTAATTCTACCATCAAAGATCTGGCAGATAAGATCAAAAAGCTTGTGGAAGAGCAAGATTGGGAGGGCCTTGGGAAATATATTGCAGATGGTATCAATACCGGCCTGCAGTACGTATACAACGTAATCAGCTGGGACAATGTGGGGCCGAAAATCACGGCGTTCACAACCGCATTCACGACTGCATTTAACAGCCTTGTAGCAAATATTGACTGGCCACTTTTAGGGCGGACACTGGGAGCCGGACTGAATACTGCCGTATATACCCTTAATCAGCTGATCGGAACAGGCGGGATTGATTTTGCACAGATCGGAAGAGGTCTGGCAAAGGCTCTGAGAGGAATGATCGGGGAGATGCGACTGGAAAGCCCTTGGAACCCTGTTAGGAAATAAGTTTATGATTCCGTGGCGGATGCTTTCCGGATTCGTGAAGGAAATGGGGCAGAAAGACGGCGCAGGGATCACCGGATGGAGGGCTCTTGGAAACGGTATCGGGAAAGCCATGACCGCCATGTTCCAGACCATCAGCATGTCTGATATTGCAGATGCTATTGTTGGTGTGATCAACGGGGCGTTCGATATCCTTGCAGGCTTTAATGAGGAATTTGACTGGGAGGGCTTTAAGGAAAACCTGAAAACCGGATTTGAAAAGTTGATCAATGGGATCAAGTGGGAAGATAATGGAAAAGTTTTTGGCGATTTCTTAAATAACCTTTGTGACTGTATAGAGGCCGGCCTTGATGATAACACGTTCTATGATCTGGGAGAGGGTATTGGTACCTTTATTGCACAGCTTCCCTGGTTAAGGCTTTTGAAAGATGTAGGCCGTGCAATCATCAATGGTATTGGCGGTGCATTATCGAGGGCTTTGGAATGGCGAGGATGGGCTTTCTGGGAAGATCCTGGCAGGAATTTTACTGGCCATGACTGCAATAAAAATCAACAGCATTACCGGCGCTGGAGAACTTGCATGGACTATCACTAAAGCACTTGCATCAAAGTTGGGTGAAACGGAATGTGTGCGGCATCTGACTGGAGCAATCAAAAGTCTGCTGAGCTGGAGGGCTTTCCGGAGACAACAGAGGCGATCGAAACTCTTGGTGAAGCGGCTGCAGGTGCCAGCGGAAGCGGCGGTATTGGAGCTCTTGCAACCAGCTTAGGATCTTTTATCGGAACCGCCGGCATACTTGCCCTGATTGCTGCAGGGATGGGCGAAGGAACAAGAAAGCTTGCCGCGTGGGGAGATGAGCTGCAGGGTGGAGATGAAAAGTGTCCCACTATGGCACAACCATGCAGGAACTGGCAAAGAGCCTGCAGGATGCAGGAACAATTTCCGGTGATACCAGGCAGGATCTGTTTTTCCTTAATGAGCAGCTGGAGGATACATCAACCCCCGGAAGAATATGGGAAGAAGCTTGGAGATGCATTGTACAATGCCGGTGTTAATGCTTCTGAACTTGAAGGGGCATTTGGTACGTTAAAGACCCAGACAAGCCTGACAGATGATGAAATTGACGCTATTACAGCCGCCATTGGGTATTTGAAAGATAAGACGACAGAAGCTAAGGATGTTACAAAGCTGTCTGCCGATCAGTATCAGGGGATGCATGACAAGCTACAGGAGCTTGGTATTGAACTTGGACTGACAACGGATCAGCTCAACGGTATCGATACAGCCCTGAATACACAGAAAGCATCCGGGGCAACTGCGGAAAAGGCTTACAAAGCTGTGAAAACAGCCATTGAAAATGTGGGTACTTCTACAGAGAATGTGGATAAAATCCTTGATACTCTTTTCCCGCAGTCCTTAATGACAGCATCCGATTCAGCGAAAGAGCATTCCAAGGATATCAGTGAATCTGCAGATGGAGCCATTAAGAAAGTAAATGATTCTGTAGAAACAGCTTCTGAAGGGATTGGCACAGCGGCAAAGAAAACAGAAGAGGCAGCTGAAACAATCGGTACCTCTGCTGAGAACATCAAGAAAGATACAGATGACGCATTTGCGGATGTGGAAACGACTTCCTCTGAAAAGTGGGGTGGAGCGTATAAGTCCGTATCTGACAATGTTGGCTCCATGTCTTCAGACACCAAAAGGGAAATGGACAGCGTAAAGTCCACCGTCCAGAGAAGCTGGGGCGATATATCCAGGAATACCGGAACCTATTGGGATAGGATTGCCAAAAAGGTTACAGATCATCTGGAGGACATGGCAGAGGCTGCAGGGACAGCAGCAGACCGGATTGCCCGAGAATTGAACGGTGTGGTTGACCGGATCAATGGCACAGTTGGAAACATCAACAATGCATTAGCTGGTGTGGAAAACGCTTTTACGTTCACCTACAATTACGAAAACCCGGTAACAAAACAGAGCCAGAGGTACAGATCCTGGCTGAATCTGCCAAGAATCAATACGATTCCATACCTTGCTACCGGTGCAGTTATCCCGCCAAGGTCAGAGTTCCTTGCGGTCCTGGGTGATCAGAAGCAGGGAAACAATATTGAGGCACCGGAAGGATTGCTCCGTAAGATTTTCCGGGAGGAATCTGGCGGGAACCAGGGCGGTGGGAATATGCATTTTACAGCCCAGATCAACCGCAGGACATTATTTGATGAAATGATCAGCGAAGCAAAACTGCGCCAGATGAACAGTGGCAGCAACCCATTTGATCTTTAGGAAGGAGGTACACATGGCGGCAAAAGAAAGGTTTACGCTTAATAGTCAGACCATATGGCAGCCTGACAAAGATCTGGGGTATTCCCTGGAAACCACATATACAAAAGACAGTACCCGGTCCCAAGGTGGGACTGGGCATTTTACGCCTATGTTTACAGTGGAGCAGTTTGCTTATACGGCATCCAATGTTCCCGTTGCAGAAGTCACAAAGATCCTGCAGATTATAGGAAAGGGAAAATCATTTACCCTGCACGCATTCAGTCCTTATTACGGAGCGTGGAGGGATGCACCTTTCTATGTTGGAAAGGGAAACCTATCCATTGGGATTTTATCAGAGGATCAGAAAACAATCAGCAGTCTGACATTTAATATGCAGGGGGTAAAACCGTTATGATCAATGTAACCAATGAATTTAAAGAGCTGATGAAGACCAGGACAGACTTCAAAGAGAATGCACAGATTACGTTTGCGGATGGGAGCACACTGAATCTGTCTGAAGATGATTTCTCCATGTCAAATAATGGTGTGGTGGACAGTGCAGGGGCAAATTCTATTCCCTTGGGCTGTGCAATCTGCCGGAATATCCAGATAGAACTTCTGAATGATGACGATCATCTGAAAGAGTATGACTTCTACGGAGCAAAGATCCGGCTGTACCTTACCTTTGAACTGTCCGAAACTACAGAGAAAATTGAATACGGCACTTACACAGTGATCACGCCGGAAACTTATGGGACAACTGTGCTGGTGACGGCAGTTGATGATATGTATAAGGCGGATAAAGCATATACAACAGCGCTTCCTTTTCCGGCAACAGCTGCGAACGTGCTGGCAGATGCCTGTACGATCTGTGGGATTACTTTGGGGAGTACAAACTTTTTGCGTAATGATTACGTTATCCAGGAAAAGCCATCTGATAAATACACCTACCGGCAGATCATTGGCTATATTGCAATGATCGCCTGCGGAAACGCAAGGATAGACCGGACCGGTCACCTGCAGATCATGACATACAGCTTTGACTGGACGAATGCCCATAAGCTTACTGAATGGTCAAATCTGACTGTTGATACCAGTGATATAACCGTCACAGGCATACAGATGGAGCGCACAGTAAAGAGGACGATTGACGGAAAGGAAGAGGAAGTAAAAGAAACAGTACTTGTGGGGACAAAGGGATATGTGCTGACTGTTGCAAATCCCCTTGTTACAGGCAATGAGGGGACTTTGATCTCATGGATTTATGCAGTTTTTAAAGATGTGTCTTTCCGTAAGTTTGAAGGGGACAGCTTTGGGTACCCGATTGCTGAATTTATGGATATGGCGAAAATCACAGACTGGAAAGGGAATGAATACAATACTTTCCTGACAGATGTAAATTTCAACTTCTTTGGGTTTACAACCATGAAGAACAGTGCAGAATCCGGACTGAGGCTTGCCAGTCAGTACAGTAACGGGGAAACCAGGGCAGATATCAAAGCAGCTGATCTGGTGAGCAGAGAGAGATCAGCGAGAGAAACAGCTGTGCAAAAGCTTCAGGATGCAGCTGCCAATGCCAGTGGTATGTATGAGACCCGGGTGGAACTGGAAGACAAAAGCGTGATCACTTACCTGCACGACAAACCGACTCTGGAAGAATCCCTGGTTGTTATCAAGATTACTGCAGAAGCAGTAGCAGTTTCCAATGACGGAGGGAAGACATATCCATACGGAATGATCCTGACCGGCGATCTGATCACGAAGATACTGTATGCAGAAGGTATCAATGCAGATTATATCGATACAGGCACTCTTGCAGTCAGAGATAAAGATGGAAATGTAAAATTTTTGGTAGATCTGACAACTGGACAGGTGGTCATAAATGCTGATTCCATCAAGATCGGTGGTCAGACCGTAGGCGATCTCATTGATGAAAAAACTAAAAGCCTTACAAGTAACCTGACCATGAGCCTGACTAGCGATTACAGGGCTATTTCCGTGGACAGCAATGGGGATTATGGTACTTTTCCGAATGATATCATTACAGCACCTACGGTAATGTATGGATCGGAAGATGTTACAGGGCAGTGTACGTATACTGTTGCCAAGTCTGACACCTTAACTGGTGCTTGGGATTCTTCTAAAAGACAGTATACAGTTACAGGATTGACTGATGATACCGGATGGGTGGATATCACGGCTGTATATCTGGACAACCTAAGGGCCACAAAGAGATTTTCCATTGCCAAGGTGTACGGAGGTGAAAGCGGCAGGACGTACAGTCTGATTAGTTCCAGCCCAATTATCAGGAAAACTTCTCAGTCAGAACTGGCGCCAACATACGTTGATTTTACAGCTTACTACACAGTAGGAAAAGATATAACAAAATATGCTCTAAATGGTCGGTTTGTTATCGAGGAAGTGTTGAATGATGATGGGGTGTGGAGAACTGTATACACCAGTACACAGGATGAGTCAGAGGTACGCAGATCACTGTATACTGTTCTGAACACCAAGGATGGAAAGGTTCCTGTATCAAAAGACGGAAAATATGCTTTCGGATACCCAAGGGATGTAACATCTATCAGATGCAGGTTCTATGCAGCAGGCGGAACTACTCAGCTTCTGGGAGAACAGACTTGTGCTGTTGTAGCAGACGCAACCGCTCAGCTGTCGCAATCTGATATAGTGGAGATATTAAGTGATGGTGGCAGATGGAACGGACTGTATTATAAAAACGGTAAACTGTATATATCATTCAGTGCTGCACTTGGCGGTGAACTAACTCTTGGTGGAGAGGGGAACGGCAACGGAAAGTTAGTAATCCGTGATAGTTCAGGAAAACAAATAGGATATATTGATAATACTGGTGTACATTTCAATCAGGGTGAATTTTCGGGTTCCCTGAAAGCGGCAACAGGTACATTCGCAGGAGATTTAAGTGCGGCAACAGGTGCCATTGGTGGATGGAAAATTAGTAATAGCCCTTCGTGTATTTATTCTGGTTCTGAACCAGGGGCATATGGTGGAATTACGTTATACGCAGACGGCAGAATTATAGCGGATTTTTCGACAGAAAGCGGAGGAGCTGTTGAACCCGGAACAATTTTCAAGCTAACCAGTGATGAGGTAGTGACAAATGGATGTACCTTCACAGACGTTGATATAAGCCAAGGAACAATAGGGAATGTTTCAATTGATGATGCAACCATTGGATCGGGTACCATTGCAGGCTGGAAGATCAGCAATAATCCTCAGTGCATCTACTCAGGATCATCTGCCGGAAGTGCAGATGGAATCACGCTGTACGCAGACGGTAGGATAAAGATCGCTGGTGCGGAACTTGGAAGAAACGGAAACGCACTCACAGCAAAATACGGATTTCATGTGTACAACAATACCGACGGTGAATTTTCAGATGGCAGCGGTCTGTTCAAGATCTTCAATACCACAACAAGTACATCTGCCGCAACATTGGTCATGCAGAACCAGGCTGTTTACCGTCAGGCGTCATCCTCCAAAAGGTACAAAGACCGTATCAAAGATATGCTGGAGGAGGATGTCACAAAGCTTTTTGAAATTCCAGTTGTCTACTTCAAGTACAAGAACGGGTACTTGGATGCAAGTGACAAAAAGAACGGGGTGCCAATTCCAGGATTTTATGCTGAGGATATGGAACAGGCTTTCCCAGATGCCGTCCGGTACGAAAACGGCAAGGTTGAGGACTGGAACTACAGGACATTAATCCCTGCAATGGAAAAACAGATCCAGATTTTATATAAGCAGAACCAGGAACTTATGAAAGCAATAAAAGAATTAAAGGAGGCACAGAACAATGGCAACAAGCTTTGAACCAATTAAATTTGCGAACTTAACAGAAAAAACAACCGCACCGTCAGATGCAGACATTATCGTGATTGAGGATTCCACGGCAACCAAGAAAGCAAAATGGAGCAACCTGATAAGCTGGATTAAGTCCAAACTGAATATCGGATCAGCAAACATTTCCGGTATTGGTGACGGAACAGTGACAGGGGCAGTTAGTGCACTAAACACGAATAATGTTGGCAATGGTCAGATGTTATACGTATCATTTACGTTGTACGGTGATAATTATTGGGTAAGCAGTCCAATTCCCTGCGACCAGGCAGACAAAAGAACTATTTCTTTGTCTGACAATGTAAAAAATACCGCAGCAGACGTAAACAGTGCTATTTCTTCCGGACTTTTCACAGTGATGAAAACCAAAGATGCTTTTTATTTGATAACAAATGATACAGCTGTAGCAGGCTATATCTTTGGCACCCTGCATCCTAACCGGATGTGGTTGGTAACATACAACGTAAACTGAAAATCAAACTGCTATTGCAGTTATGGAAAGCTTTACAGAATTACCGCTTCCAGCATAATAAAAAACGGTCATATCTGATTGTGTTGTAAGATTGTATGTATTGATATATTCAGCGAGTGCACCGCCAGATCCACTTGCGTAATTGCCAACTTCATATGATTCGCCACACAACGCGTCTGAATTATTGATATTTACGGCTTTACGGATAACCACATACTTTCCTGGTGGAACGGTAATGTTCGCAGCTGTCGCCCAGGATCCACTCTCCGTAACAGTTACTTCGTTAGTATATATGCTTCCGGCATTGCCTATCTTCGTGTTTTATTAATCAATTCCATCTGAGCCCCTGAAAATCAGGTGTTAAGCTGACATTGATTACGAAAGGAGAAAATCACATGAACGAACCCAGAGCAAGACCGCAAACCAAAACAATTACAATATATTGCGCCGGCGCAAAGGAGAATAAACATGGAAATTCTGAATTTTATACAGTCACGCTGGGTAGAGTGGCTGTTTGCAGTTATTATCGCTCTTTTATCCGCCGGATACAGAAATGTGTCCGGCAGACTGAAAGAAGAGCAAAAGAAGAACAATGCCATTGCAGAGGGTGTGCAGTCCCTCCTGAGAGAAAGCATTGTAGACAACTATAACAAATACACAGACAGGAATTTTTGCCCGATCTACGCAAAAGAATCCATCAAAAAAGTGTATAGCGCATATCATAACTTAGGTGGCAACGATGTTGCTACAGAACTATATCACAAGATCCTGGCAATGCCAGAAGAACGAAAGGAGCATGAAAAATGAATATTAATGCAATGATGCAGTATGTAACCTATGGACTGGCACTGATCGGAGCACTTGCCTTTCTGGTGTCAATTGTGGTCCAGGTGATAAAAGAAATGCCTGGGCTTAATAAGATTCCGACTAGCATTGTGGCGCTGGTCACATCACTGATCCTGTGCCCGGTGGCGCTGAGCATCTTATGTACATACTATAAGATGGTGATCACCTGGTATTATGTCTTTGCCGCTTTTATGGCTGCATTTGTAGTTTATTTAGTGGCAACAGGTGGATGGGAAAAGGTAAAATCTATCTGGGACAGGACAAAATACAAAGATTCTGAGGGCGAGTGATCGTCCTCTTTTTTATTGGGTTTACTGGAGGAAAAATATTATGAAGATAATTAAATCTATCCTTATAAAAAATCCCTGCTATACAGCAGGACGAAAAATAACAGTCAAAGGCCTGATGCTCCATTCCGTTGGATGCGCCCAGCCATCTGCACAAGTCTTTGTACGGATGTGGAACAGTCCATCTTATGGCGCTGCCTGTGTCCACGGGTTCATTGACGGAAATTCCGGAACCGTCTACCAGACGCTCCCCTGGAATCACAGGGGCTGGCACTGTGGATCTGGCCGGAACGGATCCGGAAACAACACTCATATCGGCGTAGAGATGTGTGAGCCTGCAACGATCCGATATACAGGTGGCAGTACATTTACATGCTCCAATCTGGCAGATGCAAGAGCCTGCGCAAGACGTACATATAACGCTGCTGTGGAGCTGTTTGCTTACCTTTGCACAGAATATGGCCTTAATCCCATGCAAGACGGTGTGATCCTGTCCCATGCAGAGGGTAATGCAAGGGGAATAGCCACTAATCATGGAGATCCGGAACACCTGTGGAGAGGTCTGGCATTGCCGTATACGATGAACACCTTCCGGAAGGCTGTAAAGCTGAAGATGGAAGGTAAGACCGGAACCGCACAGGAGCCTGCAAAAGCTGACACTCAGAAGCCGCCTGTAAAGAAATTTTATCGGGTGCGGAAATCCTGGGGAGATGCTGCCAGTCAGTTAGGGGCTTTTGAGAGCCTGGAGCTGGCAAAGAAAAGGGCGGATCAGTCCAAGGGCTACAAAGTCTTTGATTCTAATGGAAAACAGGTATATCCCAAAACAGAGACTACGAACACCACTAAAAAGAAGTCTGTAACCGAACTGGCGAAAGAAGTAATTGCCGGTAAGTGGGGAGTGGGAGAAGACAGGAAAAAGAAGCTGACGGCGGCAGGATATGACTATGCAGCTGTACAGAAAAAGGTCAATGAAATGCTGAAATAAAAAGAACGCCAGGTGACATTTGTTACCTGGCAAAATATTATCGCAAATCGTAGAAGTTTTTCTTGACTTTTTGTGTACACTGTAATATATTTATTGTGTACTCAAAAAGTGAGGTGAAGGATATGAGTCCAAGAACAGGCAGACCGAAAAGTGATAATCCTAAATCTGAGCAGATTAAGATTAGAGCAACAAAGCAAGATAAAGCATTGCTGGAAGCGTGCTGTGAGGTAACAGGAAAAACACAGTACGAGGTTGTTATGGAAGGAATCAATAAGGTTTATGCCGAGAACAAGAAATAAGAGCGTTACCGCCCTAGGAAAGTGATAAACGCTCTTACAGTATGAGGAAATTCCTCTATGAAATATTTTATCATAGTTGTGAATTTCCTGCAATTAAAAGATTGGAGGAAAAATAAGTGTATAATTTGGCAACTACAGAATATCATGGCATAAGAGTTTTGACTTCTGCACAAGTGGCAGAAATGTACGGGACGGATACAAAGACTATATCTTATAATTTTTCATACAATAAGAAAAAGTATACAGAGGGGAAACATTATATTAAGCTGGAAGGAAATGAATTGAGAGAGTTTAAAGCCAATCGGGAAATTCCAGACTGCCATAAATTCAGTGCACATTTATATCTCTGGACTGAAAGTGGAGCTTTACTCCTAGCAAAATCACTTAATACGGAAAAAGCGTGGAAAGCTTATGAATATCTGGTAGATTTTTACTTCAGAGCTAAAGAGCAGGAGCCCGAGATTCCGGAAAAGAAAGAAGTAGTCCCCACCCAGACCAAAACAGAACCGGTCAAGAACAAAGTTGCGATTCCACACATGGAAGAACCGATATTTGTTTTCAAGAATCTTCTGGCTTTGGCAGAGGAACAGGGCATTACATTAAAGCTCCAGGACTTACGGAAATTTGACAGCATATTGTGTGGAAAGAATGTCGCAATCCGTAAACAACAGATATTTGAAAAAGTAGTGTATGAAGTCGCTTATGAACTTGCACACTACTTTATCCATTACAATCAGGGAAATTTAATAAAAAGTTCATTACAAAAAGATTATAATGAGCAGGCTGAACGTGCTGCTGCTATGATGATTAGAATGTTGGATATTAAAGCAAAACAGAAGTATTAAATAAAAACCTCCCGGCAGGTACCCAACTGCCGGGAATATTGTATCATCTTTGAAAAAATGTCAATTTTTTACTCTATAGGGTACCGTAGTCCGGGCCACCATATTGACTCATGATATACTGCGCAGCCTTGGCATTTGGTGTGGTAATGTTTACAGGGTACTGTAGTCTTTTTTCATAATTCCACATACTTGCTCACACTCCTTCCTTTTCCCATGGGAATGGCTGATCCATCCAGTTCCAGACAGTGCTGGTGTCCATAGAAGCATCATCTACTGTGAGGGGGCCGTAGGTCCGGGCATATTCTGCCATTAAATTTTTACGACATGAAACTGCCTCTTGGTAATAAGAAAGAGCTTTCTGGTCATGAGGATGGGTATCCAGATAAAGAAGAATATCGTTTACAGTAAAACTGTTTTCGTTAATTTGGTTTAAAAGCCTGGATCTGGCCTGATTTTTAGAACAGTTCATCTGCAGCTACCTCTCTTTCCACAAAATGGTTTGCAAATCTGTGGGAAAATGGTACCTGCTTGTAAAGCATACCCTGGTTCATAAACGGAAGCCATTTGTTGATCTGGAACATAAGCCATAGTAACTGGAAGATGTTGAAGATGCTGAAACATTTCACAAATGTTTTCTGAAGATTCGGGAATAGGGCAGGATTTTTTGAATGCAGGTGTATTTGAACAGAAATTATTTTTGAAATCATCTGAGTGAATGGGCATGGGCGTCTGGTTCATCATTCCGCAGGTTCGCTGGTAGGGACGACAGCAGGGACGCATAGAAGAATTTCGTTCCATATAGATGTCCTTTCTGAATAATAACAACGGTTACCATATAGCATATGAGAAAACATGAAAAATGGTTATTAAGCAACAGAATGGTCATAATTCAGGAAAGACAGATATGGAACGAAAAAAGATAGTAGTGAACAGCTTCTTCTGGAACAACTGCATTGGCTGATGGCTGATGAATATGATTAATAATTTTAATTGCTTTCTTTCAAAGACTGATCCATAAAATCTTTCAGGTAAATTTTAGCAGAACGGTTCATTTCCCTGGAAAAATCGGATTCATATTTACGTGTGCAAAAAGCAGACATCCAGTCCTGATAATTTTTGGCACCGGTATGACCAGTGAACATATCCTGAATTTCTTCACTTGTTTTATCCTGATATCCGTTTTCGCAAACCATATGGGAAAGAGAAAAACGACCCGGCTTTGGCCTGGTCTGCTGCTGTGCAGTTGGATAACCAAGAACAAGCATGCATGCAGGATATACATATTCCGGGATATTAAGCAGGGCTTTTACATCCTCAGCATTTTCCATAATATCACCAATATAACAGGAGCCAAGGCCCAGGCTTTGGGCAGCAGTTACTGTATTTTGAGCAGCAATGAGCGCATCCTCAATAGAAAGAAAAAGATCTCCAGGTCCTGGATCCCTTGGGATAAGTCCGGCTTCTCTATAGAAAGACAGCCATTTGCGGCAATCTGCACAAAAAATCAGAACAACAGGTGCATTGGCAATAAAAGTCTGATGATCGCAAAGAAAGGCAAGCCGTTCCTTCTTTGCCTGATCTGTGATATCCAGGATGGTGTATAAAAGCTGGCAACCTGCAGAGGGAGCCTGCAGAGCTGCATTTAAGATCAGCTCTTTTTCCTTTTGGGAAACTGGCTGATCTGTAAATACACGAACAGATTTCCGGGAATAAAGAGCTTTTATGATTTCGTTCATGGACAGACATCTCCTTTTTCTGAAAAAGTATTAAGAATAGCATCAATTGAATCATGAAGATATGGCTTATATTCCTCCAGAGTAACTGGCTGAGAATACAGGATACAGCTATAGCAGGTAGATCCTACCAGTTCGATGATCGTAAAGAGGACAAGCTCCGGAGAGCGAAATGTCCTGCCGCTTAAAGCAAGCAGATCAAGAAAAGACTGATAAAAATGATAGTCTTCATCGGTTTCGGTTGTCACTTTTTCTTCAAAGGCTCCTTTAAAAATTCCCCATGCCAGATTTTTGGAAATGAAAACAAGAAGGTTATGATCCTTTTCAAGCTGTGTAAGGATATAATCTACGATAAAATGAATCTGGTCATTAAAATCTGTAAGGTGCGCCTGAAGAAGCGCTTCATGTGCATCATAAAAAAGCTCTCCGGTTTTGTGAGAGATCAGTTTGTTGCGGATATCGTATTTATCTTTGAAATAAAGATAAAAAGTACCTTTCGCAACACCAGCGCTTTCTACGATATCTGAAATCGTAGTCTTTGCAATTCCTTTTGTGGTGAAAAGATCAAAAGCTGTGGTATACAATGCGTTTTTCTTTTTTTTCTTATTTGATTCCAGTTTACCCATAAAAAAACCTCCCGGATCGGCGGATATGGAGGGAACAAAGTATAGCAGGTTTGCGACGCTTACCGCCTGTACAGGTGGTAAGCGGCAAAATACTATCAGTAGCTCATGTATTTAAGCAGTCCGTAAATGCCTTTTTTCTTATTTTAAACAAAAATGACTAAAAGTCAATAAATATAAGGGAAAATATTTGGAGAAAAAGATATTGACTACTGGTCATTTTTGGTATATAACATTCCATAGATCAAAACATGACCGTTGGTCATAAAAATTATAAAGGCAGATAAAGACAAAGTTATTAGCAGAAATAAAACAGAAAGGGAGTTGTAAAATCATGAATCGTAATAGAAGAATTGCAACAGTAACCGTAGCAGCAGGAATGGCAGCTGTACTTACTGCAGGAACTGTAATGGCTGCACAGGAAACAGGTGATCAGATCACCAAAGAAGAAACAGTATATGTAAATGCAGGTGCAGATGGAGCAGTTACGGATGTAACCGTATCTGACTGGCTGAAGAATTCAGGAACGACAAAGGGAGAACTTACAGATACTTCTGATTTGTCAGATATTAAAAATGTAAAGGGTGATGAGACTTTCCAGCAGGATGGAGAGAATGTGACCTGGAATACTGATGGCGATGATATTTATTATCAGGGTAAATCAGATAAAGATCTGCCGGTTTCCGTGTCTATTAAATATTATCTGGATGGCACAGAAATAAAGCCTGAAGAACTGGCCGGCAAGACGGAGCATCTTCGTATGGAAGTAACTTATACTAATAATGCAAAACAAACAAAAAAGATTGATGACAAAGATGTTGATATTTATTCACCTTTTGTTATGATGACCGGCATGATCCTTCCTGGTGATAATTATACGAATGTAACTGTAGATAATGGAAAGGTTATCTCTGATGGAGATAAAGAAATGGTTGTAGGTGTGGCAATTCCTGGATTAAAGGAAAGCCTGGATCTGTCCAGTGATCTGTCTGATAAGATTGATATTCCGGAAAGCTTTACAATGGAAGCAGACGTAACAAATTGTCCGGTAAAATCTACTTATACCGTTGCGCTTACTGATCTTCTTAAGAATTTTGATTTCAGTGACAATGAAGATCTGGATGAATTAAAGGATAACCTGAACGATCTTGATGAAGCAGCATTGAAACTGGTAGATGGAACAAGTGATTTGTTCGATGGAGTTGATACACTGGATGAGAAATACAAAGAGTTTGCAGATGGTATTTCTACTTTGCAGGATGGAGTAGGAGAACTGTCAGAGGGGGCTGGTACACTTTCTGATGGCATCAGTTCTTATACATCTGGAGCAGATACACTGGCAAGCGGTGTACAGCAGTATACCAAGGGAACGAACACATTGGCAAGCGGTGTGCAGAAGTATACAAAAGGTGTGGATACTGTAAACGACAACATGGGAGACTATGCAAAGGGCATAAAAACACTTACGAAAGGTGTGAATGCTTATGTAAAGGGTGGTAATCAGCTGGCTTCAGGTGTAACTGCTTATGTTGATGGAGCACAGACACTTACAAAAGGGGTTTCACAATATACAGAAGGCGTGGATACCCTTGCAAATGGAACAAAGGCTTATGTAGGCGGTATCAAACAGCTGGTACAGGGAATGGGACAGCTGGTACCTGGAATTAATACAGCAGTACAGGGCATTACGAATGCAGCACAGCTGTTAAACAGTGTTGCAGAGGATGTGGCAAAGCTTGAAAATCCACAGGCAATGATCAGGATTTAAGGAAACTTATGTATCTGGTGCAGCTGGGGTTGCAGCAGGAACTACAAGTTACATGAATAATGCAGGTGCAGTTGCAGATAATCTGGCGAATCTGCAGCAACAGAGCACAGGACTTGGCGCCACTGCAGATACTGCAAAAAAAGCAATTGGAACTGTACAAAGTACATTGACAGACGTAATGACAGAAAGCGGTAAAGCTGCCAAGGTAATGGCTGATGCAGCAAGCCAGCTTTCCACAGTCCGTGCAGCAGGTCAGTCTGCCGCTACTGTAGATACACAATCAGTAACGGCCAGCACAGCAGCTGTCAGCCAGGACCTGGGAAATGCACAGACGCAGATTGCTAGTCTGCAAAGTGCTCTTGCTGGGGCTGAGATGGACGAGGCGACTAAGGCCAATCTGAATGCTATCTTAAGTGGAATTAGTGGCAGTGTTGGAAGTGCACAGACAAATCTGGGAGCTGTAGATCAAAATGCCCAGGCAGTAGCTGCAAGTGCCAATGAAGCTGTTAATTCTGCCAATGCACAGACCACATCTGCCAATGCGGTTGCATCTACAGTAGCAGAACTGGCAGGTCAGCTGAGTACAGAAGCAGGTAATCTTAACAAGAAGATATCTGATGCCCAGACAACTATTTCAGGACTTGGTCTTGAGAACATGACATCACAGCTGGATAAGCTGAAAACTCTGGAGACAGGTATTGATACACTTGCAACAGAGGCACAGGGACTGAAGAACAGCGCAGATGCTGCTAAATTAAGTGCCGGAGCATCCGGCATTACAGCGCAGGCATCAGCAGTAGAGGCAGGCGTCAGTGCACTTGGCGGTCTTCTTACCAAAGCAGGAGATCTTTCTTCTGTATCGACAGATGTAGCAAAATTAAATGCCGGTGTGAAAGATCTTACAGAAGGCAATACCAACCTGCAAACTGGATATGATACTCTTGTAAAGGCTGACACAGAAAAGCTTCTTGCAGGAGCAGACACATTGCTGCAGAAAAGCCAGGAAGTAAATGCAGGTATCACACAGCTTCAGGGGAAAGATGATGCAAATGCAACACAGCTTCTTCAGGGAGCAAAAGCATTACAGGATGCAAAGAAGACACTGACTGACGGAACAAAACAGATCAATAAGGCAACCGGAAAACTTCAAAGCGGTGTAAGCCTTCTTGCCTCCAATAGTGGAGCACTGTACAGCGGAGCAGGTCAGCTGCTTGCTAACAGTGGTACTTTAAGCAGCGGAGCAGGTCAGCTTAGTGCAAACAGCAGCAAGCTGAACAGTGGAGCACAGGAGCTTACAAGTGGTATTGGTACCTTATCTGAGGGCGCTGCTGATCTGAAGGATGGAAGTGATCAGGTTCAGGATGGTATTGGTGATCTGAAGGACGGCGCAGAAGAACTGAAAGATGGACAGAAGGAATTTTATGATGATGGTATCACTAAGCTGAAAGATATGGTGGATAAAGATCTGCAGGATATCCTGGATCGTCTGGAAGCAATCCAGTCGGATGAGGTTTCTTATGATTCATATTCAGGAAAAGATTCTTCCATGAGCGGAAATGTTAAATTCATTATCGAAACCGCATCCATTGATGCGCCAGATGCTGAATAATCTAGTTATTAATTGCATTGCCTAAAAAAGAGGATTCTGCTATAATAAAGGAAATTTAAAGAAGAGGCTGCCGCAGGATGCGTTCTGCGACAGCCCCCGTTTTGTATGTAAAGGGTGATCTTATGGAACAATCAAAAGCAGGTACAAAGGCAGGCAGGCGCAGCAGGCTCTTCTGTGCGGCGGAAAAAAAAGAGCAGATTATTATGATTACAGTCTGGTTGCAGTGATCATTCTTCTGATCTGTTTTGGTTTGATCATGCTGTATAGCACCAGTTCCTATATAGCACAAATGAATTTTAATGATGACATGTTTTATTTTAAGAAGCAGGCCTTGATCAGCGTGGGCTGTATTGTGATGGCTATCGGGATTTCTATGCTGGATTATCATATGCTTATCAAATTCACCATGCCTCTTTATGGAGCTGCTATCGTTTTGATGGGGCTTGTTAAGACGTCTCTTGGGCATGAATCACATGGCGCCAAAAGATGGATCCAGATTGGCTCGCTTCCGCAGTTTCAGCCGGCAGAAGTAGCCAAGATCGCAGTGATCGTGTGCCTGTCCTATATGATCGTACAGATGGGCAAAACTGTTAAAACATTAAAGGCCTGTATGGTTCTGGCAGGACTTGGAGGTCTGCAGGGCCTGGCTGCCTATGTACTCACCAGTAACTTAAGTACAGCCATTATTATTTTCTGTATTACAGCAGGTCTGATTTTTGTTGCACATCCCAAGACACGGCCTTTTATGATCGGTCTTGCCCTTATTGCTGCACTTGCAGTGATTGGTGTAATGATCCTTTCAAAAACATTGGAGACCAGTTCAAGCTTCCGTATCCGACGTATTCTTGTATGGCTGCATCCTGAGGATTATGCCAGCGGTGATGGGTATCAAACTCTTCAGGCACTTTATGCCATTGGATCTGGTGGGATTTTCGGACGTGGCCTTGGTAACAGTATTCAGAAGCTGGGGAGTGTGCCTGAGGCTCAGAATGATATGATTTTTTCCATTATCTGCGAGGAACTGGGGCTTTTTGGAGCTTTACTGGTATTGGTCCTGTTCGGATATCTTCTGTATCGGCTGTTTTTCATTGCACAGAATGCACCGGACTCTGATTCGGGAAGTCTTCTTGTAACAGGCATTTTTATACATATTGCATTGCAGGTTATCTTTAATATAGCAGTTGTGCTGAATCTGATGCCGAATACAGGTGTTACTCTGCCTTTTATCAGCTATGGGGGAACCTCCATTATGTTCCTTATGATAGAGATGGGACTGGCCCTTAGCGTGGCCAGAAAGATCAGGTTTCTGGAACCGGAATTTATCATGTAAAAAGTCTTGACATATACTATCACAGATTATATACTCCATGCTAAAGGCAATATCTTTTAAAGGAGACAAAGAAATGTTAGAAAGAATGAGAGAAAT
>NZ_JAYFUY010000123.1:0-35888 GCF_059933065.1 Blautia sp. HA3515
ACTTCAGAGATCATCGGAGGAAGAGGCTGGATCGCATTTGGGATCTGTTTTCTTGGCAACTGGAATCCGGTTGGGGCTTTGATCTTCGGCATTGTTTTTGGTATTTCCGATGCTTTGGGAACTTATGTAAAAGCTCTTGGTAATGCAGCGATTCCCAGTGAGCTGTTCAGCGCACTTCCATACATCCTTGTGATCGTACTTACAGTATGCAGGAAACAGTTTAACGTACCGGCAAAGCTTGGTGCTAATTATGTAAAAGAGGACTAAATGACAGAATATATTATCAAAAACGGTTTTATTGTAAATGGTAAAATGGAAAAGCCTTTCCTGGGAACCGTTGTGGTAAAAGATGGAATTATCCTGGAGATTGCTCCTTTTGTGGAGATCCCTTCAGATTTTCCAAAAGACCAGATTCTGGATGCAGCCTGGGCCATATTACCCCCGGCTTTATTGACATCCACAGACACGGTGACTGGGAAGCCCTTGTAAACAGGGATGACAGGCTTTTGAACCGGCAGGGACTGACTACAGTTGTAAATGGAAACTGCGGTCTTTCTGTAGCACCTGCAGGACAAAAATATGGAGAGGAAATCTGCAGCTTTTTAAGCAGTGTTACCGGAGAGCCAACCGCAGATGTGAAGGGCGTGGCGGATATGACTTCTTATATGAAAGCCCTTAAAAAGGTAAAACGAAGTGTGAATACCGGAATGTTGGCTGGTAACGGGACCATCCTGGGCAGGAGTGAAAGGCTATGTCCCAGGCCGGCTTACAAATGAGGAGCTTCATCAGGTGTGGGAAGCACTGGGAGAATGCCTGGCTGCAGGCGTACTGGGGGTAAGCATGGGACTTGCCTATGCTCCGGAGTTTGAATACGATCAAAAGGGAGCCGTGCAGGCGCTTTCACCCTTAAAAGGAACACAGATCCCTATTGTTACCCATATCAGAAATGAGGGGGATGGCATCCTTCCGGCTTTGGAAGAGGTGATCGGTATTGCAGAAGAGCTTCAGATCCCTCTTCATGTAAGTCATATGAAATGTATTGGTAAGAAGAACTGGGGAGAGACTCCGGTAAAGATCCTGAAGCTTCTGGACCAGGCAGAGCAAAGGGGCGTAAAAGTGGATTTTGACCTGTATCCTTATCTTACAGGTTCTACCCAGCTGGTTCACCTTCTGCCGCCTCAAAGCCAGAAAGGCGGAACTGAGGCGATCATCCGCAGGCTGTCAGATCCGGATTACCGAAAAGAACTGACCCGTGTGCTGAAGACTCCTTCCATGGAGTTTGAAAATATTGTGGAACTGGCTGGCTTTGAAAGGATTTATGCAAGCAGCCTTCATACGCCGGAATATGCACCTTATGCAGGTCAGTCTATCGCCATGATCGGGCAGCAGCTTGGAAAGGATCCTTATGATACTCTGTATGATATCCTGATTGCAGAAAAATGTGAGGTAACTATGCTGGATACCATCGCTTCTGAAGAGGATATGCTTTTATTTTTGAAGGACAGGCGTGCCAATCTGATCTCTGATGCCATTTATCCGGCAGGAGGGAAAAGGCATCCAAGAGTATGTGCTGCATTTCCAAAGCTTCTGACTGATTATGTGCGTGATAAAAAGATATTTACCATTGAGGAAGCAATCTATAAGATGACAGCCAGACCTGCACAGGTTTATCACATGGACCGTGGAACCCTTCAGGTGGGAATGCCAGCAGATTTATGTGTGTTCCACCTGGAAAATCTGGATGCTGCAGCAGATTTTGACCATCCGGACCAGCTGTGCACAGGCTTTGATTATGTGCTTACAGGCGGACAGATCGTTGTCAGGAAGGATCAGTGGAACAATCCTGGCAGCGGAGAAGTGATCATAAGGGCGGCAAGATAGTATCCGGAACAGTACCTGATCTCATATTCCTTGTTTTTCCAGTATAGGATTTGTAAAAAAATGCAAAATAACATTACAGTAACGATTCAGCAGGCAGTATCCCGCCAGGGCACTGAAGAGTTACACAGTACAAGTTAAATCCCAAGGAAAAAGGAGATCAGTGGAATGAAAAAAGCTAAAATGATTCTGATGAGTATACTGCTTGTTTTTACATTTTCTATGCTGGCAGGATGTGGCACAAAAAACGGCCGTGAGGCAGCAGATGAGACAAAAAAGAGTACGGATGACAAAGCTGCAGAAGATAATGCCACAGAGGATAATACCGCAGATAAAAAAGATAAGGATAAAAAAACGGAAGATGATGGAAACAGGGACAAAACAGATGACCCAAAGGATAACAAAGAGGAGAATGTGAGAGAGAATCAAGAGGATAATGCACCGGATGATGTAACGGATAATGTGCCGGATCAGACATCAGAGGGCCAGCAGGATGGAAATATTGATCAGAATAACAATGGGGACGGCACGGTATCCGGTGAGCTTGGGAATGCAGTGAAGGACATCGGAAATGGTGTTGGAGATGCTGTGGAGGATACCTGGGATGCGGTTGGCAATGCAGTGGAAGGCCGGTAGGGGGATTTTGTAAAGAGATTCCTGGCTGGGCCAGTTGGTGTGAAGAACTGCATAGATGGCAAAAAAATCCTGTTTTTATAGCTGCTTCGTTTTCGGATTTCGTCCGTGCGCTTATTATATCTGCCATTTGCCAAACTCGCACTTGCAGTGCTCAAACAAGGCAAATAGCAGATAAGCTAGCACGGATCGAAATCTGCGAAAGCCTTGCAATGCTATAGAAACAGGATGTTTTTTGCCCTTTTGCAGGGTTCACATGCACCGACCGTGCCAGACTTTACAGAAAAAGAATATTAAAGAGCGATTGGAAGAGAAAAGGCTACCTTTGAGTGAAGGTGGCACGCACGATCGCAGTAATCTGATTGCGCCGACCGGAGCGGAGCGGAGACCCATCGCGGGTAGGGACGGGTGAAATCTCTACAGGTATGGCTCCCAGGAAACGGCGCGGGGGTCACGCGTGCAAAATCGCAAAATGAAAAGTGAAAATCCGACAGTAAAGAATTTACCTCTGGGGTAAATTGGTATCTTGACGAAACGGGATATCCATGCTATCATATATTTACCTCAAAGGTAAATCCGAAAGAGAGATGATGGTTTGGATATCACGTACAAAAACAACAAAATTAAAAAGGTTTGTACGGATGCCAAAGCTGCAGAGAGAACCTACGGTCGAGAAATGGCCGATAAAATACATCAGCGTATAGATGAAATTGGCGCTGCAGACACTGTTGAAATGATGATTCGGTTCCATATTGGACGATGTCATCCTCTTACGCAGAATCGGAAAGGACAATACGCGGTGGATTTGGTTCATCCGTACAGATTGGTATTCGAGAAGAATGGCGACGAAATCCAAATAGCGAACATTTTGGAAATAGTTGATTATCATTAATGATCAAGATGACAAGTCAAGGAGGTAGCACTATGGTGAGAAGTCGCAGTTATATTGCAACGCCACCTGGGGCGACAATTAAGGAGCAATTGAACGACAGAGGTATGAGTCAGAAGGAGTTTGCGGCCAGGATGGATATGTCTGAGAAGCATATCAGCAAGCTCATAAACGGTGACGTACAGCTTACACCGGAGACCGCTGTTAGATTAGAGATGGTTTTAGGTGTTCCGGCTAAGTTCTGGAATAACCTTGAGGCAATCTACAGAGAGAAGATTATTAAGGTAGAAGCAGAAAACGCAATGGATGATGATGCCGAGATGGCAAAACAATTTCCCTATAGCGAGATGGCAAAATTCGGATGGGTTCCGGAGACCAGAGAAGTTAAGGAGAAAGTTGTCAATCTTAGGAAATACTTTGAAGTTGTTGAGCTT
Organism: Blautia sp. HA3515; assembly: GCF_059933065.1. NCBI lineage: Bacteria > Bacillati > Bacillota > Clostridia > Lachnospirales > Lachnospiraceae > Blautia > Blautia sp. HA3515. Next base: position 3,835 of record NZ_JAYFUY010000123.1, read on the forward strand.
TCTCTTCTTGAAAGCGAGCAGATTACAAGAATTGCATGTAGACGTCTGGCAATCACAGAAAAAAGTGATTTGGCGTTGATGGCCTGGACTCAGGAAGCAAAGATTAAGGCACGAGATATCCGAACCGCACCGATCAACATTAAAGGCTTAATATCCGCTATGCCAGAGTTACGAAAAATGACCGTGCTTAAGCCAAAGGAATTCTGCCCCCAGATAAAGAAATGCCTTGCAGATTGTGGAATAGCTTTAGTATTTCTGCCACACCTTAAAGGATCTTTTCTTCAGGGAGCTTCCTTTATGGATGGAAATAAAATTGTTGTTGGACTTACGGCAAGAGGAAAGGACGCGGATAAGTTTTGGTTTAGTTTGTTCCACGAACTTGCCCACATTGCTCTCGGTCATGTAGGACAGCCTAACGGTACATCTGAGGATGATGAAAAAGCCGCTGACAAATGGTCTGGTGAGACACTGATAACATCTGAGAAATTCGAGGCTTTCAGAAGAGGTAGAGATTATTCAGAGAGAAGCGTACTCCAATTTGCAAAAGAACAGGGAATTGCACCTGGGATAGTAGTTGGGAGAATGCAGCTGGAAGGAATGATTAAGTATAGTATGCTGAATAATCTGAAAGAAAAATATGAAATAGCTGTATAAAGTCATCATCGAAAAGACTTTGAAGGATCATGTGAAGAGCATGGTCCTTTTATTATGCGAAAATATCATGGAATGTATAAAAAGCGAATTCATAATACACATTATAATTATCTGTACAAATACAAAAGTCGAGTTTGAATTGAAATGAGGATGTTGACAGAATGAAGTATATATTTTTGCGGATATTTTTCTGTATGACTGGTGGCTTGTGGATGGGGAGGGAGTTGTGTATAATGGGAAAGTAATGGATGCAGGAGAAACAGATAAGGGTTAGGGAAATATATGGGATTCAGGAGGAATATATGAGATTCAGACCTTGTATTGATATACATAATGGGAAAGTTAAGCAGATCGTAGGGGGAAGCCTTCGGGATGTGCAGGATCAGGCGGAAGAGAACTTTGTTTCTGGACAGGATGCTGCTTTTTATGCAGAATTGTACAAAGAAAAAGGACTGAAGGGAGGCCATGTGATACTTCTGAATAGTGGGGATTCTCCGTATTTTGCTGCTACAAAGGAGCAGGCACTGCTTGCGCTTAAGGCATATCCGGGAGGACTGCAGATCGGCGGCGGCGTGAACCCTGATAATGCTCAGGAATATCTGCAGGCTGGGGCCAGCCATGTGATCGTAACTTCGTATGTTTTTAAGGATGGGAAGATTTCTTGGGAAAACCTGGAAAAAATTGAAAAAGCTGCAGGCAGGGAGCATTTGGTCATTGATCTTAGCTGCCGGAAAAAGGCAGATGCATATTATGTGGTGACAGACCGCTGGCAGAAGTTTACCCAGGTTCCTGTGACTCTGGAACTGATGGAACGGCTTGGATCTTATTGTGACGAATTTCTTGTACATGCAGTGGATGTGGAAGGCAAGGCAAGTGGGATCGAAACAGAACTGGCTGCTCTTTTGGGAGAATTTCACATGAGACCGGTTACTTATGCAGGAGGGATCGGTTCTCTGCAGGATCTGGATTTACTGAATAAAGCCGGGAAAGGAAACCTGGATTTTACCATTGGCAGTGCATTGGATCTTTTTGGAGGAAGTATTCCTTTTGAAAGATTACTGTGAACGGAATGGACAAGTAACGTAAAACTTGTAAAAAATTCTGAAATTTTAAGAAAAAGATGTTAAAAATGAAAACAATGTGCTATAATATACCCATCAAACAGCAAAGGGGATGGAAGTATGAAATTCATCATCAGCGGTAAAAATATCACAATCACAGAAGGGCTTAGGACTGCAGTTGAGGATAAGCTTGGAAAACTGGAAAGGTATTTCACTCCTGACACCGAAGTTGTCGTAACTTTAAGTGTTGAAAAAGAAAGACAGAAGATCGAAGTCACGATTCCTGTAAAGGGAAGCATCATTCGTTCCGAGCAGGTCAGCAATGATATGTATGTATCCATTGACCTTGTGGAAGAAGTGATCGAGCGTCAGCTTCGGAAATACAAGAATAAAATAGCAGACAAGAAACAGGCAGCAGACAGCTTCCAGAAAGCATACCTTGATAAAGAGTATGAAGAGGATGAGGAAGTTAAGATCATTCGTACCAAGAAGTTTGATATCAAGCCTATGTATCCTGAGGATGCATGTGTGCAGATGGAGCTTCTGGGACATAATTTCTTTGTATTCTGTAATGCAGAGACCGATCAGGTAAATGTAGTCTACAAGCGTAAAGGCAACACATATGGCCTGATTGAACCAGAGGATTAAACCATAATAGATTCTGAATAAGTACCCGGGTGAATTTCTCCCCGGGTGCTTAATTGTTCTTATTCTCTGCCATTGCTATTGGCTTGTTATACTACAAAATTCTTCTGGAGAATATACAGTAAACTTTGCTTAAAGCACTTTCGGCAAAAGGCTGCCGTTGCTGAAGGAAATCCACAACTACACAAGTATCAATTAGTACTTTCATAAATTTTTGAGCCTTTCTTTTTGGGCATCTTCTAAAGTGACTGTATTGGGAATGCTGCCATAAAGCTCTTTCACAATATCTAATTTGTTTTTATATGGAGACGTAATTTTTGCAATGATTTTGCCGTTTTTGGAGATATAAATATCTTCGGTTGCAGCTTGATCAAGGTATTTCCCTAAATTCGATTTAAGTTCAGTAGCTGTAATTGACATATGCAAGCCTCCTTTCATTTCCTGTGTCAATCATAGCATATTCGCACGATGCAATCAATGTTATCGTACGATTTTATCAATGTTTTTGCCAATAGTGTTTCGTATGATGTGGCTATATGCTTCTGACTGCTTTGCCAGACGCAAGAGCTGTTTTATATTGCTGTAGTTTACAAAAAAATGAGCCTTCTGATTGCAAAAAAATAGTATGGCTGTAAATAATGAATAATTTATGTAGCTGTAGTTTATGAAAAATTTATTGTTTTCTGTACAGGAAAGTGTTAGAATAGATAAGTGTATCATTCGCCTGTTTATAGAAATAGGGACAGGATACATAGGAAAGGCAATAACAAAACGAAAATAACAATCAGGAGCATCTATTTGCACCTGTCAAGAGGAGTAGATTCATGAGCATGTTTTCAAAAATATTCGGGACGCACAGCCAGAGAGAGGTAAAGCGTATTCTTCCGCTGGTGGACAAGATCGACAGTCTGCGCCCGGAGATGCAGAAATTAACAGATGAAGAACTGCGTGACAAAACAAGAGAATATAAGAAACGCCTGGAAGAGGGAGCCACACTGGATGATCTTCTGCCGGAGGCTTTTGCCACTGTACGTGAAGCTGCCAAGCGTGTACTGGGTATGGAGCATTACAGGGTACAGCTGATCGGTGGTATTATCCTGCATCAGGGACGTATTGCTGAGATGAAGACAGGTGAAGGTAAGACACTGGTATCTACACTGCCTGCATACCTGAATGCCCTGGAAGGCAAGGGCGTGCACATCGTTACAGTCAATGACTATCTGGCAAAGCGTGATGCTGAGTGGATGGGCAAGGTACATGAGTTCCTGGGCTGACCGTAGGTGTTGTACTGAATGACATGAAGCCGGAAGAGCGCCGTGCCGCATATGGCTCTGACATCACTTATGTGACCAATAATGAGCTTGGATTTGATTATCTTCGTGACAACATGGTTATCTATAAAGAGCAGCTGGTGCAGAGAGATCTTCACTACTGTATCATTGATGAGGTTGACTCTGTATTGATCGATGAGGCGCGTACACCTTTGATCATTTCCGGTCAGAGCGGCAAGTCCACCAAGCTTTATGAGGTCTGTGATATTCTGGCACAGCAGCTGGAGCGTGGTGAAGCCAGCCATGAGATGACCAAGATGGCAGCCATCATGGGTGAGGAAGTTATCGAGACAGGTGACTTTGTAGTAAATGAGAAGGATAAGATCGTCAACCTTACAGAACAGGGTGTTAAGAAGGTTGAGAAGTTCTTTAATATTGAGAACCTTGCTGATCCGGAGAATCTGGAGATCCAGCACAACATTATCCTTGCACTTCGTGCTCACAATCTGATGCACAGGGATCAGGATTATGTGGTTAAGGATGATGAGGTTCTGATCGTTGATGAGTTTACCGGACGTATCATGCCAGGCCGTCGTTATTCCGATGGTCTGCATCAGGCGATTGAGGCTAAGGAGCATGTAAAAGTTAAGAGAGAGAGCAAGACACTTGCTACTATTACTTTCCAGAACTTCTTTAATAAATATGACAAGAAGGGCGGTATGACCGGTACAGCCCTTACCGAAGAAAAAGAGTTCCGTGATATTTATGCAATGGACGTTGTAGAGATCCCTACTAACCGTCCGGTACAGCGTAAGGATCTGGATGATGCTGTGTACATGACCAAGAAAGAGAAGTTTAACGCAGTTGTGGAAGCAGTCAAAGAAGCACATGCAAAGCAGCAGCCGGTACTGGTTGGTACGATCACCATCGAGACTTCCGAGCTGATCAGCCGTATGCTCCGCAGGGAAGGTATCCAGCACAATGTTCTGAATGCCAAGTTCCATGAGCTGGAGGCTGAGATCGTAGCACAGGCCGGACAGGCAGGTGCAGTTACCATTGCTACCAATATGGCAGGTCGTGGTACAGATATTAAGCTTGATGATGTGGCAAGAGAGGCCGGTGGACTGAAGATCATCGGTACAGAACGTCATGAGTCCAGACGTATCGACAATCAGCTCCGTGGACGTTCCGGACGTCAGGGTGATCCGGGAGAATCCCGTTTCTACATTTCCCTGGAAGATGACCTGATGCGTCTCTTTGGTTCCGAGCGTTTGATGAAAGTATTCACATCTCTTGGTGTGGCTGAGAATGAACAGATCGAACACAAGATGCTTTCCAATGCCATTGAGAAGGCACAGGAGAAGATCGAGTTCAATAACTTTGGTATCCGTAAGAATCTTCTTGATTATGATGCTGTCAATAATGAGCAGCGTGAGATCATTTACAAAGAGCGCCGCCAGGTTCTGGATGGTGAGAATATGCGTGATGCCATCTATAAGATGATCACAGACATTGTAGACAATACAGTGGATATGTGCTTTACAGATGATGTAGATTCAGAAGAGTGGGATCTGGACGAGTTTAATTCTGTTCTTCTTCAGATCATTCCTATTGAGCCTCTCACCAAAGATGTGATCAAAGGCAAAAGAAAGAATGAGATCAAGCACTTCGTAAAGGAAGAAGCTGTAAAGCTTTATGAAGAAAAAGAGGCTGAGTTCCCGGAGCCAGAGCAGCTGCGTGAGCTGGAGCGCGTGATCCTTCTTAAGAGCATTGACAGCAAATGGATGGATCACATTGATGATATGGAGATCCTTCGCCAGGGTATCGGACTGACAGCTTATGGTCAGAGAGACCCGGTTGTTGAGTACAAGATGGCAGCCTTTGACATGTTCAACAATATGATCACATCCATTCAGGAGGATACTGTGCGGATGCTGTATCATGTACATGTAGAGCAGAAGATCGAGCGTGAGCAGGTTGCAAAGGTAACTGGCACCAACAAAGATGATACCAGTGTGAGAAAGCCTGTACAGCGTAAGGAAATCAAGGTATATCCTAACGATCCGTGCCCATGCGGAAGCGGAAAGAAATACAAACAGTGCTGTGGAAGAAAAGCAGCCAATGTATGATCATAATTTATAATATGTGATGTCAATGCCCCTCAGGCTCTAAAGAGCTGAGGGGCATTTATTAAACATTTTTTTATAGGCTCTGGAGAAGGTGGTGTAATCGGGAAAAACCGCTTTGTGTAGCTGCTTTGATCACAGGCATGCCTTCACTGATCAGATCACGAGCCAAAAGCAGCCGTTTGCTGTTAATATAGCTGTGCAGTGTATAGCCTGTTTCGGATTTGAATTTACGCATCATATGGTACTTGCTTAGATAATACTTTTCTGCAAGCACATCCACTGAAAGATCAGCAGTCAGATTGTGGTTGATATATTGAAGCAGTTCCTGGATCTGCTGGTCGCAGGTATAGGATTTCTGATCAAAAACATATTGCTTTTCCAGGAAGATCCGGTTCAGGTACACCATAAACTGGGAAAAAAGAGCATCACTTAATAGGGCATTGCCGAATTCAGCAGTTTCACTAGTGTCCTCATTTTTCAAAGAGATTTTTTCTTCAAAATCAAGCTTGGCATTGCTCTCCAAATTAATCAGTTAAATAGCTTTTAATGATTAACTTTTCAACAGAGGAGGTCAGGATTGTCTGAGCATCACTTCTCCATCCATAACACAGCGTCCACTAGAAGGCAATGTCTCTGCCTTTACCCCACGTCCATCACAAGACACAATCATAAGGCTTTTAAGTGAATGCTCAACCCCTCCACTAGATACCAGCAGGGTTACTTTTCCCGCAGGAGCATATCCACTTGGGAAATCATGCACAAGGAAAGGAAAGAATCCCTGCCCTCTGTGGTTCCTGATGCAAATGGGTAATGGCTGGTCAGATACCTGTTCTTTGTTGTTTCCTGGCCATAAACAGAGACACCTCCTGGCAGACCAATTCCATTGTAATGGAGATTGCTTTATATATTATCTATTATTTTATACATTCAAATACTTTATATAATAGGGCATGATAAATCCACAGCAATGCCAAAAATAAACAAATACCAGAGTGACCAGGTGAAAATACAGGAAGCTGGTACAACGGCTGTAACTGTAGAAGAGGGAGACACACACAGAAGCGGTTAGCTTTTTGAATTCAGACATTTGTAAGGAGCAGCTTATAATTGTTATCTACAAATATCAGGCAACTCCTGGGCAATGGTTATTACCTTGTTTTAATGCAAAAAATATTCAGTTAAAAAAAATTGCCGATTATCAGGAGAGCTCTGGGACCACACAGTCAATCCTTAAGAAATGGGGTGTGAAGATTTTTCAATCATATGGACACCAGGAACCCACATCCAGCGCAATGACAAAATTATCTTTGAAATACCTACTTGCACCACTAGAATCCACACAAACAGACACACACACAATTGCTAGCTATAGGCTCCACCACCACTGTACCATATTTGATTATTTTTTCATTCATGCAGCAGGAGAGCAGCACCTCACCCAACTAATCATCTTACACACACACACCAAATAGGAATAAAGGTGGTACCATGTGGAAACTGTAGTTGAATTTTTGGTAGCCATATCCTAATGGAAATTGCTGGAGAAGCAATAATTGAAGAAGAGGAAATCTGGAAGAATTGTAGGCTGCATATACAAAGGCTTCCGGTACTGGCAGCTGTGCAGCGGCTAGCTATGGCAGTTAACCGTCTGGGGATGATGATGGATCAATGTGAACCAGCCAGGAGGAATGATCCAGATCGATATCGGAGAGGATGATACCATCTACATGACCGGAACGGTAGGGTATATTGCAGACATCCGCGTGGCAGAAAGCTTTTTCTCGATGAATGAACTACCTCCTTTACGGGACGTTGACAAAATCAGCGTTATGACGTATTCTTTTCAGATAGATAAGGATCCATAAAGGAGGAGCAAATGTCATCTACAGACACAGGTAAGGCCAGTGAATGGCAGACAGAAGAAATACGGAAAGAGATTTGTAATACAGATTATCATAAGAATTATAATACAGATTACCATAATCTTTATAATACAGGCAGCAACGAAGAAGAACAGAATCCAGACGAAGATCATAAGGGGGTGCCCGTCGGGCATGCCCTTATTGCAATGAGCGGAGGCGTGGACAGTTCAGTGGCAGCCATGCTGATGTGTAAGGCAGGCTATGAGTGCATTGGCGTAACCATGAAATTATACGATAACGAAGATGTGGGACTGTCCAAGAATCACACCTGCTGTACACTGGATGATGTGGAAGATGCCAGAATAGTAGCACATCAGCTGGGGATGCGTTTTTACGTAATGAATTTTAAAGAAGACTTTTCCCATCAGGTGATCGACCGCTTTGTGGATGCCTATGAGCGTGGGGATACACCCAATCCATGTATTGACTGCAACCGGTATATGAAGTTTGCAAAGCTTTATGACCGGGCAAAGGCAGTGGGCTTCGGCACCATCGTGACCGGACATTATGCACGGGTGGAATATGATGAGGAAAAAGGCCGGTGGCTTTTAAAAAAGGCAAGGAATCTGGCAAAGGACCAGTCCTATGTGCTTTATTTTATGACCCAGGATCAGCTGGCCCATACCCGGTTCCCGTTGGGAGAATATGCAGACAAAGAAAAAGTACGTGAACTGGCAGAAGAGTATCATTTTGTAAATGCCAGAAAGCATGACAGCCAGGATATCTGCTTTGTACCAGATGGAAATTACGGAGATTTTATTGAAAGACGCACAGGGAAAAAGTATGAAAGCGGAGACTTTGTAGACCAGCAGGGACATGTGCTGGGACAGCATAAAGGCCTTCTCCGTTATACCATCGGCCAGAGAAAGGGCCTTGGGCTTGCACTTCCTGCCCCCTTATATGTGCGTAGGAAAGATATGGCCAAAAATCAGGTGATCCTGTCCCCGGAAAAGGATCTTTATACAAAAGAACTTCTGGCTAAGGACTTTAACTGGATCTCCTGTGAGCCGCCAAAGGAACCGATCAAAGTAACAGCCAAGACACGTTACCGTGCAAAGGAAGCACCGGCTATGGCCCAGGCACTGCCGGACGGCACGGTAAAGGTAGTGTTTGAAGAGCCGGAACGTGCAGTGACAGGAGGACAGGCAGTTGTGCTTTATGATGGAGATGTTGTAGTAGGAGGCGGCACGATCCTGGATAGAACCTGCAGCATGAACAAAATAATTATTAAATTTGCCAAATGATATTTTTTATCTGCATATGCGAACTACAAAATGCAATTCCAATGCAGTTGTTTTTTTGCCGGGGATATGCTAAAGTATAAGACAACCTGGAAACAAAGGCAGTAAGCCTGTTTCCACACAAATATAAGAAAGAAGGTGAAGCTGTGGTTGAATTAGACCAGTTCAAGAGCATTCTTGCAACGTATACAGAACCATTAGTGGAAGTGAGGGATTCACTTTGACCTGGCTAACAAAGAGCAGAAGGTCGAAGAATTAGAAAGGGAGATGGAAGCTCCCGACTTCTGGGATGACGCAGAGAAGTCCCAGCAGAAAATGAAAGAATTAAAAAGCATGAAGGATGACATGGAGACATATCAGCACCTGGTATCCCAGATGGAAGATATGGAAACCATGATCGAGATGGGTTATGAGGAGAATGATCCGGCGATCATTCCTGAGATCCAGGAGATGCTGGATGAGTTCCGCGCAGATTTTGACAATATCCGTATCAAAACACTGCTTTCCGGCGAATATGACGGCGAGAATGCCATTATCAAGCTGAATGCAGGAGCCGGTGGCACAGAAGCCTGTGACTGGTGCAGCATGCTGTACCGTATGTATACCAGATGGGCAGACAGGAAGGGCTTTTCTGTGGAAGTGCTGGATTATCTTGACGGAGATGAAGCCGGTATCAAGTCTGTTACTTTCCAGGTCAATGGGGAGAATGCATACGGACTTCTGAAATCCGAAAAGGGCGTGCACCGTCTGGTACGTATTTCTCCGTTTAATGCTGCTGGCAAACGACAGACATCCTTTGTATCCTGCGATGTGATGCCGGATATAGAGAAGGATCTGGATGTGGAGATCAATGATGAGGATATCCGTATTGATACTTACCGAAGCAGCGGTGCCGGTGGACAGCATATCAACAAGACTTCCTCTGCGATCCGTATCACCCACTTCCCTACCGGGATCGTGGTACAGTGCCAGAATGAGCGTTCCCAGCACATGAATAAAGACAAGGCTATGCAGATGCTGAAGGCCAAGCTTTATCTGCTGAAACAGCAGGAGGCAGAAGCCAAGCTTTCCGGTATCCGTGGAGAAGTGACCGATATTGGATGGGGCAATCAGATCCGTTCCTATGTTATGCAGCCATATACCATGGTCAAGGATCACCGTACCAACGAAGAGACCGGTAATGTGGATGCAGTGATGGATGGCGGCATTGACATTTTCATCAATGCATATCTGAAATGGATCGCCCTTTCAAAATAACCTGAAAATACAAGAACCCTCTTGCGGCAGCCCCTGTGGCTGTGGTAATATATCCATTGTTAAAAAACAAATGTTTTTGTAATACGGACAGAGGGACATGCATGGATAGAACAAACGAGAAAAAGAAATATTATGTAGTGACAGAGCGGGCTGTTCCGGAGGTGCTTCAGAAAGTTGTGGAAGCAAAGAAACTTCTGGATTCAGGCCGCGTACTCACTGTACAGGAAGCTGCAGAGCAGACAGGGATCAGCCGCAGCTCTTTTTACAAATATAAAGATGATATTTTTCCTTTCCATGAACAAGCCAAAGGAAAGACAATTACCTTTATCATACAGATGGATGATGAACCTGGGATATTGTCAAACGTACTGAAGTCCGTTGCAGAGTTTCATGGGAATATACTGACCATTCATCAGAGTATTCCCATCAGTGGCGTGGCTACGTTGACCCTAAGCGTAGATATCCTTCCGGGGGCCGGTGATGCTGAGGCCATGGTAGAGCACATTGAACAGACGGAAGGGATTCATTATCTTAAAATATTAGGCAGGGAGTAAACGAATGATCAACATAGCAGTTTTAGGATACGGCACTGTAGGCAGCGGAGTAGTAGAGGTGATCAACACCAACCAGGACAGCATTAACAGGCGTGCAGGAGATGAGATCAGGATCAAATACGTATTGGATCTTCGTGATTTTCCGGGGGATCCGGTACAGGAAGTGCTTGTACACGATTATGAGACCATTGTGAATGATCCGGAAGTAGATATTGTAGTAGAAGTGATGGGCGGCCTTGAGCCGGCACATACCTTTGTAAAAAGAGCATTAAAGGCAGGGAAAAGCGTGGCTACCTCCAATAAAGCACTGGTAGCAAAGTTTGGCCCTGAGCTGATGGACATTGCCAGGAATAAGAACATTAATTTCCTGTTTGAGGCAAGCTGCGGCGGCGGTATTCCCATTATCCGCGCACTGAACCAGTCTCTTACAGCAGATGAGATCGACGAAGTGACAGGTATCCTGAATGGCACCACCAATTATATGCTGACCAAGATGGATACGGAAGGCAGCCGTTTTGAAAGTGTTCTGAAAGAAGCACAGGAAAAAGGATATGCAGAGGCGGATCCTACCGCAGATGTGGAAGGATACGATGCATGCAGGAAGATCGCGATCCTGTCTTCCCTTGCATACGGGAAGTTTCTGAATTATGAAAATATCCATACAGAAGGGATCACCAGGATCACTCCGGAGGATATGGAGTATGCAAAGGCTATGGGTATGTCCATTAAGCTTCTGGCTACAAGCAGGAAGCTTTCAGAGAATTCCTATTATGCAGTGGTTGCCCCCTTCCTTGTTGGAAAAAATAATCCGCTGTACAGTGTAAATGATGTGTACAACGGTATTTTTGTCCATGGAAATGTACTGGGAGATGCCATGTTCTACGGCAGCGGGGCAGGCAAGCTGCCTACCGCCAGTGCAGTAGTGGCAGATGTGGTGGATGAAGCCAAGCATCTTCATGAGAATATGCCCAATGAATGGACCAATCAGCCGCTTCCCCTTGCAGATCCTGATCAGGTATCCGGACGGTTCTTTGTACGTGTGCAAACAACTGATCTTTCACTGATCCGGAGCGCATTTGGAGCTATAGAGCAGATACAGGTACCAAAGGCAGAAGGAGAGACAGGCTTTGTCACTGCACAGATGACACTTGGACAGTACAAAGCAAAAGCAGCAGAGATCAAAGCGGAGATCCTTTCCATGATCCGCATCAAGGACTGAGTGACCGGAGGCATATATGTTAATAGTTAAAAAGTTTGGCGGTACATCTGTGGCAAATAAAGAACGGATCTTCCATGTGGCAGACCGGTGTATAGCAGAATACCAGAAAGGCAACGATGTAGTGGTTGTGCTTTCTGCAATGGGCAAATATACAGATGAGCTGATCAAAATGGCAAAGGACATCAATGAAAAGCCACCGAAAAGAGAATTGGATATGCTGCTGACCATTGGAGAGCAGATGTCTGTGGCATTGATGGCCATGGCCATGAACCAGAGAAAAGTACCCGCAGTATCCCTGAATGCATTTCAGGTGACCATGCATACCACCAGTGATCACGGCAATGCAAGACTGAAAAGGATTGATACCGAGCGGATCCGCAGGGAGCTGGAGAACCGCAGGATCGTCATTGTCACCGGATTTCAGGGCGTGGATAAATATGATGATTATACTACCCTTGGTAGAGGCGGCTCTGACACTACGGCAGTTGCACTGGCAGCGGCCCTTCATGCAGACGCCTGCGAGATCTATACAGATGTGGACGGAGTTTATACGGCAGACCCAAGGAAGGTACCTGGAGCCCGCAAGCTGAAAGAGATCACCTATGATGAGATGCTGGATCTGGCTACCTTAGGAGCAGGTGTGCTTCACAACCGTTCTGTGGAAATGGCCAAGAAATACGGCGTGCCCCTTGTGGTGCGCTCCAGCCTGAATGACAGTGAGGGTACAGTAGTAAAGGAGGTAACAACCGTGGAGAGAATGCTGATCAGTGGTGTAGCCCTGGATACAGATGCAGTAAGGATCGCAGTGATCGGGATCAAGGATATGCCGGGTATGGCATTTAAGGTTTTTGATACACTTGCCAAAAAGAAGATCAATGTGGATGTGATCCTGCAGTCCATCGGACGGGCAGGCACCAAAGATATTTCCTTTACAGTAAATAAGGATGACCTTGAGGATGCAGTTGCCACTCTGGAAGAGAACCAGGCAAGACTGGGCTACAAAGAGCTGCATTCAGAGAGAAACATTGCTAAGCTTTCCATTGTAGGGGCCGGCATGATGAGCAATCCGGGTGTGGCAGCCAAGATGTTTGAAAGCCTTTACAATGAAGGCGTTAATATCAATATGATCTCTACATCAGAGATCAGGGTAACGGTCCTGATCAATGAAAAGGATGGGATCCGTGCAATGAATGCAGTGCACGATGCGTTTGGGCTTACCGACTAAAAGCCTGGAAGGGAGAAAACGATTAGAAAAGAAAAATGATGATTGCATTATTGATGGCAGGCAGCTTATGTACAGTATCTGTTCCTGCTATTGCAGAGGAGACCGCAGGGACACAGGAAGCAGCTGAGACAGAGGAGACTGCTGAAACAGAAGAGACTGCTGAAGCGCAGGAGACTGCGGAAGCAGAAATCACAGAAGAAGCACAGCCGGCAGACCCGCAGGCTTCCACTACTTTATCGGACAACATTTATGATTTCCAGCTGAAAATGGGAGAAGATATCTGCCAGTTCCCTATGACCTATGAGGCTTTTACAGCTCTTGGCTGGCAGCTTTCCGGCGTGGAAGAGGACGAAAGCGTACCCTCTAATTCCTACTATATGATCGATTTTGAAAAAGACGGACTGCGGATCGGAGCAGAGGCTATCAACCTGGGGATCAACCAGGCACCTGTAAGCCAGTGTCTGATCGGTTCTGTAACTGTGGATGCAAGCAGCAGCTACGGAGTGGATCTTTCCAAAATGCCGGTAGAGCTTGCAGGCGGGATCCAGATGGGCACCTCCACAGTGGATGATATTAAGGCAGCTTATGGAGATCCTTCTGATGTATATGAAGGAGATTATTATACACAGATGACATACTCCAAGGATACGTATGAACGTGTGGAACTGTATGTATATAAGGACGACAACACACTGAAAAAAGTAGACGTGCGTAATTTCTCAGAGCCGGAAGATTTTGAAAAGGGCGAAGTAGATACTTCCACACCGGATGTTGTATCTGATTATCAGGCGCCACAGGAGCTGGGCAGTGATATGCTGGATCCGGTAGTTGAGTACTGTGGTGATCTTTATCAGCTTCCTGCACCTGTAAGCGCATTTGAGGCAAATGGCTGGGTGATCCAGGATGCAGCTGAGGACGCATATGTAGAAGGCGGCGGTCTGGAATTTATTGATATGATGAAGAACAACCAGAGCGTAAGATTCTCCATCTATAACAAAACATCCAATGCAGTTACATTGTCCAATTGCTTTGTAACAGAACTGGAGGTTGGCAATTATGACAGCGACAGCCTGAGCCTGAAGCTTTCCGGTGGATTTACTTTAGGCGCATCCAAAAGCGATCTGATGGCAGCAGCACAGGAAAAAGGCTATCTTTACGATGAACAGAATGGCTATCTGACCATTTATGAGAGCGAAGATACCAAGATCGACACAAGAGCACAGTTCTGGTTCAATGAGGATGAGGATCCGGACACAGCTGCTGCAGTTACCTATAAGAATTATAACCTTCAGTAACACAAAAGGCAGCATGCCTGTGTCACTGGACCGGAGGAAAAGATGAGTGATTATATTCTGAGCTGCTGTTCAACAGCAGACCTTACTAAGGAACATTTTGAAAAACGTGGAATATCTTACATCTGTTTTCATTATCAGATGGATGGAAAACAGTATGCAGATGATCTGGGACAGAGTATGCCCTTTGAGAAGTTTTATCAGGCAATGGCAGATGGGGCAGAAACAAAAACTTCCCAGGTAAATGCAGAAGAGTATCAGGCATATTTTGAAACATTCCTGAAGCAGGGAAAGGATGTGCTTCATGTGTGCCTGTCCTCCGGGATTTCCGGAGCGATCAATTCTGCTATGATCGCCAAAGAAGAACTGTCCCAGAAGTATCCCCAAAGGCAGATCCTGATAGTAGATTCCCTTGGAGCATCTTCCGGATACGGGCTTTTGATGGATCAGCTGGCAGATCTTCGGGATCAGGGACAAAGCCTTCAGCAGGTTTATGACTGGGCCGAGCAGCATAAGCTGGAACTGAATCACTGGTTCTTTTCCACAGATCTTACCTTTTATATCAAGGGCGGCAGGATTTCCAAAACTGCCGGATTTATCGGCGGCGTGCTGAATATCTGCCCGCTTCTGAATATGGATGACCAGGGCAGGCTGATCCCCAGATTTAAGATCCGCACCAAGAAAAAGGTGATCCGTACCATTGTAGACAAGATGGAAGAATATGCCAGAGACGGCAAAGATTATTCCGGGAAGTGCTATATTTCCCAGTCCGGCTGTTATGAGGATGCCAGGGCTGTGGCAGACCTGGTTGAGTCCAGATTTCCACACTTAAACGGAAAAGTCCTGATCAATTATGTAGGTACTACCATTGGAAGCCATACAGGTCCCTAGGTACTGTGGCCCTTTTCTTCTGGGGGAAAAAACGTACAGAGTAAGAAGCTGTGGCCGAATCAAAGGAGATCTGATAATCTATGAAGAAAAGAAGTTCAAAAGAACTGAAAGATACGCAAAGCAGGCTTTGGAGAGGTAGATACGGCATCGCTATCATGGGTGTGCTGGCAGCATTTGGCATCAACCTTCTGGGGAATCTTCTGGCAGGGAATCTTTTTACAGGCGAATTCCTGCCAACTATGATCATGAGCCAGATCTTTCTGTTTATCCTGTCCCTTGTTACAGGGATCCTGTCTGCAGGACTGTATTACATGTTTCTGAATATGGCCAGGGACAGGGAGTTTGGTCTTGGTGATCTGCTGTATTTTTTCAGAAATCATCCGGATCGGGTGATCGTAGCTGGCTTTGTGCTGGCTCTGATCGATCTGGTGGTATCCATTCCCTATTACTGGTACAGCTATACTGTGATCCCGGGGAATACTCTTGGAAGCACAGGTGGAGTCGGATCAGGGCCGCTCTATGGAGCTGATGTTTTTATCCATTGTGCTTAATGTGATCGTTACGCTGCCTTTTGTTATGACCTATTTTATGATGGGCGGATATCATCTGGATATGGGCGGCATACAGGCCTTGAAGGCCAGTGCGGCTATGATGAAAGGGCATAAAGGCAGATATCTGCTGATGCAGATCAGCTTTATCCCTTTACTGTTTCTTTCTATATTCACATTATATATAGCTCTTCTTTGGATCGTGCCCTATATGCAGATGACTGTGACTATGTTTTACAGGGATCTGTTAGGAGGACTTGGATACCGGACATATTATGAGGATCACAGGGAAAATGAATCTGCCTGGGATCAGGACGACTTTAATTCTGAGGCATAAGGAGATGATAGTTTAACATGGATATTATACAGGTGATCACCCAGGAACTGGGTGTAAGAAAAGAACAGGTAGAAGCAGCGGTAAAGCTGATCGATGAAGGAAATACCATTCCGTTTATTTCCAGATACCGTAAGGAAGCCACCGGTGCCCTTAATGATGAACAGCTGCGTAATCTTTATGAGCGGCTGAATTACCTGCGTAACCTTGAAGATAAGAAGAAACAGGTGCTTGCCAGCATTGAAGAGCAAGGCAAGCTGGACAAGCCCTGCAGCTGAGGAAACAGATCCTGGAAGCACAGACTCTGGTAGTGGTAGAGGATCTGTACCGTCCCTACAGGCCGAAGCGCCGTACAAGGGCAACCATTGCCAAAGAAAAAGGACTGGAGCCCCTGGCAAATATTATCAGCCTGCAGATGACCAAAAAGCCATTGGAAGAAGAGGCACAGGCTTTTCTTTCTGAAGAGAAGGAGGTGATTTCTGTGGAGCAGGCCATTGCAGGAGCAAAGGATATTCTTGCTGAGCGTATTTCTGATGAGGCAGATTACCGTATCCGCATCAGGGATCTGACCACAAAGAAAGGAACCATCAGTTCTGCGGCAAAGGATCCAAAGGCTCAGTCTGTTTATGAAATGTATTATGAGTTTGAGGAGCCCATCAAGAAGCTGGCCGGTCACAGGATCCTTGCACTGAACAGAGGGGAAAAAGAAAAATTCCTTACTGTTAAGGTGAATGCACCGGAAGAGGAGATCCTTCGTTACCTGGAGCATCAGGTGATCACAAGGGAGAACCCTGTCACCTCTCCTGTTTTAAAAGAAGTGGTGGATGACTGCTACAAACGATTGATCGCACCTGCCATTGAAAGGGAGATCCGCAGTGATCTTACTGATCAGGCAGAAGATGGCGCCATCAAGGTATTTGGAAAGAATCTGGAGCAGCTTCTTATGCAGCCTCCCATTGCAGGGAAGGTTGTGCTTGGATGGGATCCGGCATTCCGTACAGGATGTAAGCTGGCAGTGGTAGATGCCACAGGAAAGGTGCTGGATACCACAGTGGTTTATCCTACTGCGCCTACCAATGAGACTAAGATCCGTGCAGCCAAGGATACTGTGGAGAAAATGATCCGAAAGTACAAAGTATCCCTGATCTCTGTTGGAAATGGTACTGCTTCCAGGGAGTCGGAGCAGGTGATCGTGGACATGCTGAAGGAGATCCCAGAGGCAGGGGTACAGTATGTGATCACTAATGAAGCTGGTGCTTCAGTATATTCTGCAAGCAAGCTGGCCACAGAAGAGTTCCCTAATTTTGATGTAGGGCAGAGAAGCGCAGCTTCCATTGCAAGGCGTGTACAGGATCCGCTGGCAGAGCTGGTAAAGATCGACCCTAAGTCCATTGGTGTTGGTCAGTATCAGCATGATATGAACCAGAAAAAGCTGGGAGAAGCCCTGTCAGGAGTCGTTGAGGATTGTGTGAATAAAGTAGGTGTGGATCTGAACACTGCATCTGCCTCCCTGCTGGAATATATTTCAGGCATCAGTAAAGCCATTGCGAAAAACATTGTGACCTACAGAGAAGAAAATGGCCGTTTTACCAATAGGAAAGGCCTTCTGAAGGTGGCAAAGCTGGGGCCTAAGGCTTTTGAACAGTGTGCCGGATTTATGCGTATCACAGGAGGCGATGATCCGCTGGATGCTACAAGTGTGCATCCGGAAAGCTATGAGGCAGCAAATGCCCTTCTTAAAAAGCTTGGACACACACCGGAAGATATTACATCCGGAGGGCTGGGCAGGATCTCATCCCAGATCCATGACTACAAAAAGCTGGCCAAGGAACTGGAGATCGGCGAGATCACATTGAAAGACATTGTGAAGGAACTGGAAAAACCGGCAAGAGATCCAAGGGATGAAATGCCCCGTCCGATCCTTCGCACAGATGTACTGAATATGGAGGACCTGAAAGAAGGAATGATCCTGAAAGGAACCGTGCGGAATGTGATCGATTTCGGAGCCTTTGTGGATATCGGGGTTCATCAGGACGGTCTGGTACATATCTCCCAGATGAGCGAGAAGTTTATCAAACATCCCCTGGAAGCAGTCAGTGTAGGGGATGTTGTGGATGTACAGGTGATCGGCGTGGATCTTAAGAAGAAACGGATCAGCCTTTCCCATGAAAGGATTTCAGAAATAAGAAATTAGAAATATGAAATAACAAACAAAAAAGTATTGTGATCCGGCGGGGAGGTGTAGGATTTTATGGAAGAAACCGCACAGGAGCTTACTGATCATGTAAGCCAGTTTCAGAAATATCTGGATGAACACACGCCTGAGCTGATCAGCTTTGGGATCAAAGTGGTTCTGTCCATTGTGGTTCTGTATATTGGAAGCCGCCTGATCCGGTGGGTGCTTGGTCTTGTGCGGCGCTCCCTGGGACGGACCGGGATGGATAAAGGGGCGGTACAGTTTTTATGTTCATTCCTGAAAGCCCTTTTATATATTCTGCTGATCTTCGGGATCGGGATGAATTTGGGTATTCAAAGAATCGTCCGTAGCCGCCCTTTTAGGTACTGCAGGCGTTACCATCGGTCTTGCGCTGCAGGGTGGACTGTCCAACCTGGCAGGAGGGGTGATGCTTCTTGATCTTCAAGCCATTAGGTGTAGGATACAGCTCTCGTCGATAAGGCCAATGGCTGGGAAGGGACTGTGTACAAGATCGAGATCTGTTATACTACCCTGCTGTCTGTGGATTACAGGCATATTGTGATCCCCAATGGCACCCGTCCGGGAATACAGTGGTCAACCTGACAGCAAGGGATATGCGGAAGCTGGAGTTGAAGATCGGGATTTCCTATGATTCAGATATGCACAAGGCAAAGCAGAATCCTGGAACAGATCATAAGAGACGACAAGGGTACCCTCTGGGAAGATCAGGGGATGCTGGTATACGTAGATGAACTGGCAGAAAGCGCAGTGGTCCTGGGCCTTCGTGTATGGGTACCTACAGAGGATTACTGGACGGTGCGGTGGCGTCTGAACGAAGCCATCAAAGACGAATTTGACCGTCAGGGGATCCAGATCCCATATCGTCAGCTGGATGTACATATAATTTCCTAATTTTGTTATATTTATCTTAGAATTTTTATATTTTCCAAAGACGGGTACTTGATTATACTATAATTAAAGTACCTGATAAAGCCAACCGGGTGCTTTGGAAGAAAAACGCCGGAGCAGAGGCGTATGAAAAAGTAACAATAAACTGACAGGGGAAAACCGGAGATTATGAATGAGAAAAAAAGACGGCTTTTTCTGCTGATTGGTGTGCTATTGGTGCTGGCAGGAGTGGCTGTAAGAGCATATCCGACCGTAAGTAACTGGTATCGTGAATATACGGCCAAGTATGAAATCAAAGATTATTGCGATACTGTAGATGTAGAGAATAAGGATAGCCTTACCAAGATGAAGGACATGGCCACAGAGTATAATCAGGAGCTGGAGGAAGAAGGCGGGGACGTATCCGCTGTCAGCTATGATGACCTGCTTGCAGTAACAGATGCCATTGGTTTTCTGGAGATCCCGAAGTTACAGGTTTATCTGCCTATTTATCACGGGGCGGGAGAGGATGTGCTTGAAAAAGGAATCGGACATATGCCCGGCACCTCCCTTCCTGTAGGCGGAGCTTCCACACATTGTGTGCTGTCAGGGCACACCGGGCTTCCATCAGCCAAGATGTTTACCCATCTGGATGATCTGGAAGAGGGTGACATGTTTTATATTCATGTATTAGACGAAGTATTGGCTTATCAGGTAGACCAGAAGAAGGTAGTCCTTCCTGATGAGACGGAAGATATAGAGATTATAGAAGGCAAGGATTATGTTGACGCTTCTTACGGTTTCCCCTACGGGGTGAACAGCCACAGGCTTCTGGTAAGAGGCGAGCGTACATCAAATGTTCCATCAGAGCTGTCTGTTCAGATGCCTGTGGAACGGAATAACCAGGAAATGATGGCACCCCGTACCGTGCTGAGATCATAGCAGGAGTATGCGTGGGGCTCTTCTGCATTTTCCTGATCTGGCTTGTGTGCCGGATCACCAGGGGAAAGAAGAAGGATGGGAGGATGGGAGGAAGAGGAAGGTGACGTTGAAAAAAGGAAGAGTAAAGGCAGCAGTTCTCTGTCTTATGATCTGCTGCAGCATGCTGCTTGGCACAGTAAGTGCCAAAGCGGAACAAAAAGGCAGTATTACACTTAGGCTTGCACAGACAGCGGCAGGTATTGAGGTAACTCTCTATCAGATCGCAGGATATGAGGATAATGGATTTGTATACAAGGATTTCCTTACAGGAAGCGGTATTAATGTATCTGGCTTGAAGACGGCTTCCGAATACGAAAAGGCAGCCCAGGGTCTTGCGGCTTTTGCCAAATCCCAGAAGCTTACAGGTACTGTAGCGCAGGCTGGTACAGATGGCACTGTTTCTTATCAAGATGTAAGGAACGGGATTTATCTGGCTGCACAGACCGGCGGTGAGGATATTATGGTAATGCAGCCGGTGATCATACCGGTTCCTTACAGCGAGAATAGCACAGAGAAGTACGATCCGGTACTGAATCCTAAGACCACCTTCCCAGGCGGTGCAGTGATCCTGAATAAGACAGATCCAGATGGGAAAACACTGGAAAAAGCAGTATTTGCTTTATGGCAGAAGGTTTACCGGAAGCAGGCGAGACGATCCCCCAGGGAGCAGCTTCCGGATCTGATGAAGGAGGAAGCTTCTACTGGAAAGAATTTAAGACCCAGCTTACAACAGATGGGAACGGACAGATCGTAGTTACCGATCTTCCTCTTGGTTCTTACCAGTTTACAGAGGAGAAAGCTCCTGACGGATTTGTAAAGCTTTCCCAGCCTGTAGCATTCAAGATCACACGTGCAGGACAGACAGCAGTGGTAAATGGAGTATATGTGCAGTCCTCCGGCAATGTGCAGGTGTTAAGTGTGGTGAATCAGCCGGAAGAAGTTACACCTACACCGGAGATTACTAATACACCGGCTCCGGAACCAACGGCTACACCGGCACCTGATACACCATCAGATAACACACCGCCATCCAGCGGCACAACCAATGTAAAGACCGGGGATAACACACCGATCCTTCCAATGATCGCAGTGCTTGTACTGGCAGTGATCGTTGCAGCTGTTGTGGTGATCCTTAAGAAGAAAAAGCATGATAAATAATTTCTTATATGAAAAAAAGCATGATAAATAACTTCCTATATAATGAAGCAAAAAGAAGTCCGCAAGGGCTTCTTTTTGTATGTAAAGAGAAAAAATAACATTTATTTTAATAATCTACAGAGAAAAAAATAACATTTTTTTTAAATAATCTATGAAAAGCTTGTCATAACAGGTAAAAATAAATATAATAAAAAAGTACACTTATTGTTCTAAATACAGGGGGAGTAGAAATTGCGAAAGATCTTGATCGCAGATGATGAGAGAATCGAAAGACAAGGGATCAGAAGCCTTCTCAGAGGAAAGACTACGATCTGGAGATCCTGGAAGCAGGCAATGGCAAAGAGGCGTTGGAGATTGCCAGGAGCCAGAAGCCAGATATTTTATTAAGTGATATAAAGATGCCATTTATGACCGGACTGGAGTTGATAGAGAAGGTGCGCCAGTTTGATTCTGAGATGGCCATCATTATTTTCAGCGGATACAGTGATTTTGAATATGCCAGACTGGCGATCAAGTACGGAGTGTTGGGCTATGTGCTGAAGCCGGTGAATCCGTCAGAATTTTATAATGTGATCGACAAGACGCTGATTGCCATTGATGAGAAGAAGCAGACAGAGGTACTGATGCAGAGGAATCAGGACTTTTTGGAGCAGTTTTATCTCCAGAAATACCTGAATACAGGCAGATTGGATATTAAGGCGGAAGCTATGGCTACACTGGATGTTTCCTGGTGGGAGCAGATCCGTCAGATGATCCTGATAGAGACTGCCACAGACTTTTTTGAAGAGCATGCAGAGGATTTTGAGACAGAACTGGCCGCTGAGCTGAAGCTTCCATTCCATTATCTGAATTTAAGTGCCACCAGTTCTCTTCTCTTTTTTGATGATAAGGTAAAGGTGGATTATGCGGTGCTGGGACAGCACGTCCATGGATTTATAAAAGATACTATGAATGCAGAATGCTATGTGGCTGTTTCCAGTACCATTACATCCGATTTCAATATGGCGGATGCCTATCAGGAAGTAGAGATCCTTATGGAGAACCGCTTTTACAGGTCGGATATGTGGGTTTATATGCCGGATATCAACTGGGAAGGCAAGGATAACTATGATGTGGTGGTTGATCTGCTGGAGAAGATGGAGAATGATGTGCGGCTTCGGGATCTGACCCATTTGTGGGAGCGTTTCCGCAAGTTTGCCGCACAGAAGCAGCAGGGAGGGAAGTTTTCCCATATTTTTGTGAAGTTTTCCTGCTCGAATATTGTAAAGGAAATGTATAAGGATATGAATTTCTCTTCGGACGAAAATGTGCAGATGCCATTGAGAAGCTGTATCAGTGCACTACAGTTCAGGAGATTATCGATATCCTGGAGCAGAAGTATCCAGCTTTATGAGGACACCATGTTTTCTAATCAGAGCGGTGCCAGAAGCGATGTGGAAAAGGTGAAGAGCTATGTGTATGAGCATTATGCAGATGAGCTGAGTGTGGAGATCCTGGGGAAGGGCGTGTATCTTTCGCCAGGGTATATGAGTTACATATTTAAGAAGGAGACAGGGGAAGGCCTGACTCATTTTATCAGGGAGTTTCGTCTGGAAAAGGCCAAGGAGCTTCTTTGTACTACCAATAAGAAAATCGTACAGATCTGTAAGGAGACAGGCTTTACCAATGCTTCCTATTTCTGCAAAAGCTTTCGTGAATATTATGGATGCAGCCCTGAGAAGTTCCGCAAAACAGCCGGGAACGGGGAAGATATAGGGTAGCATATTTTCAGATTTAGTGCTATTCTTTTGCATAGGCATACTTACGTTAAATATTGACATGAATAAAAATGCTGCTTATTTTTGGCTAATCCCTGAAAAGCAGCATTTTTTAACCCAAAACCAGCCTATTCTTTATGATAGCTTTTTATATTTTACAAAAAGTTATATGTTTCTGGAAAATGTAATATTCCATTGACGTAATTCCGTAGCTATAATTAACAATAGAGGTCAGTGTTAATGTTGCCCGGCTTCGGACAGCAATTTTGGGAAGGGTGAGGAACATGAGAAAGAGAACATGGCAGAAAATAGCAGCGCTGTTCGCTTGCGCTGCGATGATCATAACAACGCCTGATATTTCAAACCTGGTAAATGTCAGCGGTTCATCCTATGAGGATGAGACCACAGGAGTTGAATTCATCAGTAATGAGGCAGAGGATGTGGAAGCTGTTTCTGAGGATGAAGGCGGATTCTCCGGTACTGAGATTTCAGATGAGGACCAAACTACGAATACTGATTTTTCTGCATCTGATGCAGATACTGATACAGCCGAATTTGTTTCTGATTTTTCATCCGGTACGGATGAGGTGACAGATTCAGCAATGATTACCGACACAGAGACTGAAGTCCAGCCAGCTGCAGCGGTTATCCTTGAAAGTGCAGATGCCCCCCAAGCGTCAGCAGCAGCTCAGGGACAGCCAAGATGGGTACATATTACTTCCAACGCATCCAGTACCCGGCAGGGCAAGGCGAGAATCCGTCTGTATATGACGGATGCTCAGGACGACAGTCCGGCCTATATATTGTATACATCCCTCTTTTCGCAGTGGCAGGAGACCGTTCCGGAACAAGAACCCTCATCCGGGGCGGTGACCCTTCCACCCACAAAGCTTGAAGGAGCTTTGAATGGAACGGATGTACTTAGCGTTTCCCGGGTACAGGAGTACCAGAAGGATGATAATGGGGAATACGTATTAGACGCTAATGGAAATCTGATCACTACCGCATGCTATCTGGAGTATGAACTTGCTGCAGGCAGCAGTGCGGATTTTTATGCAGCTTTTGTTTATAAGACACAGGATGAAAGCTATTCTTACAAAGCAGACCTGAAGGCCAAGGTTACCTGGGAAGAGGAAGAACAGTCCCAGGATGTGACCCTGCCGGAGGATACAGGGAAGATCACGCTTGCCTGGGACAGCAGCGCAGTAACATCCGGGGATACCATCAGTGCAGATCCGGAAGTGCCGGACAACCAGGAGGACGAAACATCAGGAGAAGGAAGCCAGGAGCAGCCATCCCTGGTGCGTATTTCTATGACCAAAACTCTGGAGGCCGGGTGTCGGATGTGGCAGATGCCGCTTCTGATACAGAGGCAGAGGATGTTTCAGATGAGAATACAGTTACTGCTGCAGATGAAAACACAGACGATACTTCTGCAGAGGCAGAGATCGCTTTATCCGGCCAGCTTTATGGAGTACATGTGACAGCCCAGGATCTTCATACGGATGCCACAGCAGACAGTACTATTAAGCTGGATCTGAAGGACATGGGATCCGGACTTCCGGTTTCTGGCCTTTTCGTTTCTATGGGAAAGACAGAAGAGGAAGCATTAAGCAGCGAAGCTTCTGACAGCAGCGTGATCCCGAATGGACTGACAGATGAAGATCTGACAGTGACACGAGTACAGAATGATTCAGAGGATTATCTTACATTCCAGCTGCCGGCTGGGGATACCGCTGATTTTTATGTAGGTATTTCCTACCATGCACAGGAAGAAACATATCATAAGACTATCGGCATAGAGCCGGAGGCACTGCAGGAAACCAGTATTCAGGACGTAGATGCACAGCAGGAAGCTGATTCCCAGAACATAGTAGAACAGCAGTCAGCAACAAATGCAGAGCTGGATGTGCTGTCTGCGCTTCCGGGAGCCATTCCTGTGGAAAGCGAGACTGCAGCTGTCCAGGATGCGACTTCCCAGGATCCGGAGTCCCAGGAAGACACAGGAGGGGATGCTGGAGAAGATGCAGGTAAGCAGCTGATCAGCGTGCTGGAGAGCGGTGCCGCAGCTGTTACACTGGCCTGGGCAGATAATACAACACCAAACACTGGGAAGGTATACTTTGCTGCACCAGCTGATTGGACCAATAATGGGTACACGGTGAAGGTCTGGACACAGGCAGATACGAACGACAAAGCGGGTCATCTTACAGTGATGACGGATACAAAAGCATCTTATAATGGAATGAAGGTGTATGCATTTGAAGTGACCAGTGCAATAAAACCGGGCACAGGTCTTTATGTATTATTTTTTCAGGCTTTTGACAAAAATGACAAATGGGTTACACAGTATGAAACCATTAGAAGATATACGTGGACTGAAGATACCGTATTCCTGAATAAGCTGTATAATTCCTCAACTAAACAATGGGAGGACTACACCCCATTTGATCCGAATGATCATACTTCCTTTGCAGGGAAGATCATGTACTTTGAAAATAAGACAGATCAGACCCTGACTGGGGTGAAGGCAGTCTTTTATGAGAAAGGCAACGAAGGTGAATATCAGCAGGTCACATCTGCTGAAATGATAAAAAATGCAAATGGCAAGGCAAACGGCTATTCTGTTACCATTCCAAATGATCCGTGCTCTTATGTACAGTTTATAGATGCTTCCGGTAATGTACTGGGTGACACCTATTCCAATTTCTATGGACAGGGTACAGGAGAAGATGGCGTAGAAAGCGTACTGTTTGCAGAAGGTTCTACAGACTGCTACAAATATGCAGGTACACCCGAGAACTCCACCTGGGGGTGTACTGGGAAGCAGAACCGTTTATTTTGACGCTACATATTCCAAATTGTCATATAAGAAAAGTGCTAATGCTGATGCTGCATACAGCATACCTGCAGAGGACGGAATTTTTAAATACTATATCTCTGGAGATGGCAAAGATGATATTACAGGGAATATGACCCCTGTATCCTCTCATTCTGAAAACGGACATACCTGGAAGGATGTATACAAAGCAGAATTACCGGAAGGGTATACAAAAATTGCATTTTTCGGATTTACTCCTGCAAATGCAACGAATTTCGGTGCACATGGTGAGAGTACTAAAACACTGACCATTCCAACAGATCTGGTAAATCCCTGCTTTTATGCTGATGCAGGAGATGCGGCAGTATATAACGGTGGTCAGCGAGACGGTTACTGGGATGAAGTATATACCATCCGAAATGCAGAAGTAAAGAAATCTAGCAAAGATGAGGTCAAAGATGTAGTAGATATTGCAAAGGATACATTTACCAGAGCATCAGATACCCTGTATGTAAATTCTACCTTTTATGATTATTATACAGATTATGAATTAAATGGAAATAACCGTGACAGTTATTCTGGAGACAATGCTTCAAGTCAGCGGAACTGGGTAACATTCCGTGAGTTTGACCAGGCACTGAGTGATTACTATCAGGCAAATGGCTCGAAAATACCCATTTATGTTGGACATTTCCAGCCAAATTGCTTTGATGGTATACGATTTTCAGATATTGCATCAACGTTGAAACTGTATGGATATGATAATTACAATAATTTCTTTTCAACAAACAACTCAGCGATTGACTTTAACGGCACTCAGGTCGGTAGTGATGGTAATCTTCAGGGTTTTGCAAAGATTGCCAAGGGTCTTGTAAGTGGTACATTAGCAGACGGCAATCTGGTAGCAACAAAAGAAGGAAATGCAGTCCTTCCGCTGTTTAATGAAGATTTCCTATTGGGAAATAACAGCAAAAATGCTGTGATCGGAGATGTTTACCATAATGTGGCATTTCCTTTCAAGCAGGAAGACCTGAAAGGCGATGGCGTATATTACTGGGTATTTGACAGTAATGAGACTACCCTGCTGATGAAACAGGACGAAACTACAGGAGAATATCACCTGCAGAATCCAGGAAATAAGCAAGAAAATTGCAAGAACCGGAGTAGTTCCAATGGAGAACAGGATAAGTATGGCTTCTTCCCATTTAATGAAACATCCTCAATTGGTATGGCCGACAGATATAACTACGGTTTTGGTGCCAAGCTGGAATTCAATTTCAGGTTGACCAAGGACGGAACGGTCAAAGACAAAGATGGTAAAGATGTACCTATTGAGTTTAATTTCTCCGGTGATGATGATGTGTGGGTGTTTATTGACGGAAAGCTTGCACTGGATGTGGGAGGCGCCCACAGCCCTGCTACAGGAACTCTTAATTTTGCTACATTAGAGGCCACCGTCAGTGATGTAAAAGCAAGTGCAGGAGATGGAAGCCCAACCACAGTTACAAAGTTTACTCTGGAGGGAGATAAAACAGCTGAACATACCCTGACCATGTTCTATATGGAGCGTGGTATGTGGGAATCTAATATGAAGGTTACTTTCAACTTCCCGGATGAAAACCAGCTGCAGGTGGAGAAACAGGTAGACACTACTGCTGTAAACAGCCTGTTCAGTAATCTTTTTAAAGATTCTTCCATCTTTAACTTCTCCATCAAGAATCTGGCAACTCATTATGCTGAAAAGAAAGTGGATTCAGACGCAGCAGAGCCCCTGAGAATTGCAGAACAGAATTATACGGTTGCCCCAAAACATAAAGATAATAAATTTGAGAAGGTTGAAAGTGGTGACAGCAATCTTACAGGAAGCGTTCATTGGTATGCAAAGGAGGATGATGCAGATAGCAGTTATAGGGATCAGCGATATGGAGAATTAACACTGGGTAGTCCGGTGGACATTTCAAAGATGGCTTATCTGGAGATTAAGTTCTATTATGATTACACGGATACCCCATCCCTGTCCAATATGTATCTGCAATTTGAAGACAGCAGCGGAAACTTAGGCGGCAATCTTGACACGGAAACACTTTCCGGACGTACCTATGGGTCGGTTTCCATAAAAAGTAAAGAATGGGTAACAGTAAAGCTGGATCTTACCAAGATGTCCTGGAGTGGCTTTGACAAGACGAAGCTTAGCAAGATTCGGTTCGGATATAACTTTCCAAGAGATTTCTACCTGAAAGACTTTGTATTCAGGCCTACAGTTGAGATTTCCGAGCCCACCGGATTTGTTACCAAACAGTATGAGATCCCGGATTATGGCTCTGCCAAAAGCGGAAAGCTGGAGATCCCGAAGGGAGCTACCTATACCTCTACATCAACTAAGCGTGATGCCCGTGTGATCGGTGAAGATGGAGAGTTCGTACTGGAGGATCAGGAAACCGTTACCTTCAAAGATCAGTTCCGAAGAGGAAGCTATATATCCCTGAAGGAGGAAGTTGATTCAGACCTGTTTGATACCACCTGGACCATGTATGAGAATGGACAGGCAGTTGCCGGAATGGGAACCGGAAATACTGTTACCAATGCAGATCCGGTACCAGGCATGACGAACCAGACTGGCACAGCCATTAATGACGGACGAACAGAAAAGTATATTATCGGAAATGATGCAGACGGAAAGGAACAGGCTAATGCATACACGGGTACAAAGCCAACTGAAAGTACTTTTGTATTCCGTTCTTATGCAAATCCTGACAATACAACAACAGCAACAAAACTGAAAGCAGTCTTTTACAATAAAGTAAAGACAGGTACCCTGAAAATTACCAAAACAGCGGCTGATGGCAGCGAAAAGCTGTCAGGTAAGTATGAATTCCTTGTTACCTTTACAAATGTGGGTGACCTGGGACTGGAAGAAAAGCCTATTACACAGAGGTGTACCATTGATCTGAGTAATGGTGCACAATCGGGCTCATATGAAATTACCGGGATTCCGGTAGGAACCTTCTTCAAAGTAGAAGAGATTTCCACAGATGATGGTTCTACTCTGGACAGCATTAAGATAGGCGAGATAGAACAGCCTAAGGGAACTACAGCAGCAAAGGGAGATATCAAATCTACCGAAACTACTGTAGAAACTACTTTCCGAAATACAAAAAAACCAGTTGTAAACATTTCTGTAGAGAAGCTTTGGAAGAATGCTGACGAGACCAATTATGTAGGGAATCTTCCTGATAAGATCTATGTACAGCTTCAGAGAAGACAGCCTGATACTGATACCTGGGCACCTGTACCTGCAGATGGAAATGCAAATACCTATACAGAGCTTGCACGCAGTATATACACCGGAAAATGGCAGACTTCCTTTACAGGATTGGATAAATATGTGGACTATACACAAGAGTCCCCAATAGAATGGCAGTACCGGGTAGTAGAAGTCAGTGTGGGGTCAAGATGGTACAGTTACACCTATTGAAAACGAAAATACGATACAGTTTTCAGCAGGCCGGTTTGCGGTAACCTATAATTTCGTACTGCAGGATCATGAAACCGTTACTTTCAAGGACAGGATCAATTTTACTGATGAAAATGCAGGAGAAGAGAGTCATTACCAATACATATCAGCTTCCAAAGACAAGAATACAGATCCTGAAGATTCAGGCAGGTACATCAGGAAGAGATGTGGTGAAGCTGGCAGGAGCGCAAGTTCCGTCTGGAGAAGATGACAGCAGACGGCAGCAGCGTTGACAGTAATTTTGTAGCGCTAACCTCTACTGAGACAGGGAGCCTTGGTCTGGCAGCATTTGAAGATCTGGAGGATGGAACTTATCAGATCACAGAGATTCAGGCTCCAAAGGAGTACAGCCTTCTGGCTTCCCCAATCAAAGTAGTACTTAACCGAAAGGGTAATTCGATTCTTGTAGACAACCAGGAAGTTTCTGACAAGCTGCAGGGAGATACCATTACCATTCAGGTTGCGGATCAGAAGAAATTCAACCTTCCTGCAACAGGAAGCTGGAGCAGACTGATTCTTGGATTTTCCGGTGGGATCCCCATCGGACTGGCTGTAATCATTTATCTGTTACAAAAGCGGAGAAAGGAGGGCAAAGCTTCCTGCCACCGGCTCAGAAGCAGACAGATGGTGCAACAATAAATGTGTGAGAGATATAAAAACAGCGAATGCTTATAACAAAAATTACAGGAAAACAGAAACGCTGTATAAAAAGAAGAAGAAGAGAGAGAGGATATGAGTATGAAGAAATTCAAAAAACTGCTTGCCGGTCTGCTTACCGGTGCAATGTTGCTTGGAAGTATGTCAGTTTCTGCTTTTGCAGCTGACAAAACACCAGTAATCGACGAAAGCAAAAAAGGTTCCATTACAATTCATAAGTATACCGAGGACGGTGGTAAAGGTAAACCAGCTACAGGTAAAGAAGATGCAACTCAGGTTCCGACAGGGGCAGTTGCTATTAAAGATGTGGGATTTACTATTTACAAGGTTGCAAATGCAAACGATCTTACAAACTATTACAATACAAATCCAACCAGTCTTCCGGATGTAAAGAACTATTATACCGGCACTGGGAAAAATGTACAGGTTAATGCGGATGTTACAGCGAACAAGGTTGGCAGTGAAGTAAAGACAGATGCTAATGGTGTGGCTGCATTTACAGGTCTTGACCTTGGTATTTATCTTGTAGTGGAGACAACCAGTCCGGCAATTGTAACAAGACCCTGTGAGCCATTTTTGGTCGCTGTACCAATGACTACAGATGGAGATGACTGGTTATATGATGTACATGTTTATCCTAAGAACAAAACAGATGTTGGTGGTGTAAGCCTTGTGAAAACAGGAAAAAACGGTGCAAAACTGCAAGGTGTAACCTTTGTTCTTCAGAAAAAGGATGGAGATTCCTGGATAAATATCACAAATAAGTCAACTGCAGCCGGAGATAACACAGGTGTTGATTTGACACTGGTTACAGATGCAAATGGTGAAATCAATGTAGACGGGTTGTCCAGCGGTACCTACCGTTTCATTGAGATATCTGTAGGCACAGATAATAAAGGCTATATTATGGATGGTGCTACTACCTATGAATTTACAGTAGATGGTACAAATGTTACTTATGATGGAAATACAGATACAGATATTCAGATTCCTGTTACCAATGACAAGCCAGACATGACCAAGGAAGTAAAGAATGGAAGTGAATGGAAACATGATGCGGATTACAGTGTAGGAGATCTGGTTCCATACCAAATTACAGTATCTGTACCGGCAAACATTGCACAGCTGAAAACTTTCACACTTACAGATACACCTACTAACCTGAAAGATGATGCAACTTCAGTAAAAGTAACAGATAAAACAGGCAACACAACAATCCCTGCAACAGCAACAGCGGATGGAAAAGGATTTACCATTGATTTTGCACCGGCAACTCTTGCTTCTTATGCAGGACAGGATATTATCGTAACTTATAATGCAGAACTGCTTAACACAGCTAAAACAACTACAGATGGCAATCCAAACACTGCAACACTGGAATACTCCAATAAGATTCTTCCGGAAACCGATGACGGATCCAATCCTAACAAACCTAACAAACCGGGAGAGAAGCCTACAACCGACAAGATCACAGATACAGCTGTTGTATATACCTTTAAGATCCAGATCGTAAAGAAAGCAGAAAGTGAGAGCGGAACACCTCTTGCAAATGTTGAATTTGATCTGTACAAAGAGGTTGCAGATGGAACAACAGGCGCTGCTACTGCAGCGGAAGTAAAGAAAGCAGGTCTTGACAGTTCTAAAACATGGAAGAAGATTAATGCAACATCTCTTATAACAGGTGCTGAAGGAGAAAATAAAGGTATAGTTTCTCAGAGCGGACTTAAGAATGGTGAATATTGGGTGAGGAGGACAAGAAAGCCAATGCAAGACATTGCCGATGTGTTTTCAAGCACCATCAGGCTACACTCCTGATGTCCCTATGTCAACAACCACAT
>NZ_JAYFUY010000124.1:0-8638 GCF_059933065.1 Blautia sp. HA3515
GCCTCTTCCAGGCAGGTTCATGAAATTCCCCATCAGACCAAAACGCAGCCTTGAATACAGTGATCTGTTGGTATCCTTAATATATGCCAAAAGCTCTTTCTTCTTTTCCAGTGCCTCTGCTGTGCCTGAACGGATCAGCATAATAGAAGAAACAGTGGTAATAATATCCAGATAACTGATCATATACTTTCTGGTCCTTTTGTTCATGGAAGTATGCTTAGTATAGGAATCCACCATCAGCTTATTTACTCTGATCTGCTGGTCGATCCTGCGGATCATTACCGTTTCATTAACAGACTGGTCATCCCGGCCTATAAAATATCTGTAGAAATTAGTATCCACATAATACATAGTCTTCACATAGGGAAGAGGATCAAATGCAAAAATGTTATCCACATAGAAGGTATGTCTGGGAAGTTCTAATCCACAGTCAACCAGAAGCTTTGTCCTGTAGATCAGTGAATGCATCAGCAGGTACTTGCCTTTTGGCATATGCTTTACCTGATCCCAGGTGAAAACCTCTTCTGTAGGGAAACAATGTCTGTATTGCATCACCCTTTTTTTGACAGCTCCCTGCTTCTCATAAACGAAGTTACTGATCAGAAGATCTACTGTGTGGGACCCCTTGACCAGTTCCTCCAGAGTATGGAGAATCTTCTCATAGGATTCACGGTTCACCCAGTCATCACTGTCAACCACCTTAAAATAAAGCCCTGTAGCATTCTTAAGTCCGGTATTTACCGCTGCGCCATGGCCGCCATTCTCCTGATGAAGAGCACGTACAATAGTCGGATACTTCTCTGCATACTCATCTGCGATCTGTGCAGTCCTGTCACTGGAACCATCGTCCACTACCAGGATCTCCACTTCCTCTCCTCCCGGAAGAAGAGAATTGATACATTTCTCCATATAAGCCTCTGAATTGTAGCACGGAATAGCAATACTTAATAACTTCATAAAATTCTCCTCACCTGTAACTTATGATATTTTAAGATAACTGTTCAGCGTTCTGGCAATTATGTGCACAATACTGTCTGCCAGATCATTACGCTTCTCTCATATATTTTAAATATGCCCCGAATGCAGACGGTATGGCATAATGTTGCTGTGTTTCCTCTCGTCCTGCAAAGAAAAAGTCCTGTGTCAGTTCTCCATCCAATGAAGCCACCTTGATCTGATAAGCTTTCATTCTCCACTCAATATGGGAAAAGATATGCTTGGAATCAGGAAGTTCCCGGATATATAAGGGATCCAGCCCCAAATCTCTCACATAGGACAAGGCCTGTGTTCTGCTATAGTATCCCAGAATATTGGGAAATTCATAAAGCCCTGCCAGTAACCCCTCCCCTGGTCGCTTCCGCAGTGCTGTGCTGCAGCCATCCTGGATCACAAGAACGGTCCTCTCTTCAATGGATCTTGGTTTTTTCTTTGCTTTAACAGGGTATGCTTCCTGATGGCCATTGATATATGCCTGGCAAAGCTCTTTCACCGGACAAATATTACATTTAGGTGATCCTGATGGTACACAGACCACAGCTCCAAGCTCCATCAATGCCTGATTAAAATCCCCTGGTACGGACACCTGGGATAATGGCAGATAACTGCTTCTCGATCTCTCTACGAACTGCCTGCTTCATAATATCTTGTGGATTCTCTGTAAGCCTTGTCACTACCCGAAGCACATTTCCATCCACAGCAGGAACAGGAATCCTGTAAGCAATGGAAGCAATTGCCCCGGCTGTATACCGGCCAATCCCTTTTAAGGATAAAAGCTTCTCAAAATCCTTTGGCAACTGCCCGTCATACTGCTCCACTATCTGAATTGCCGCCTTTTGCATATTCCTTACCCTGCTATAATATCCAAGCCCTTCCCACAGCTTCATAAGCTCTTCTTCCGGACAGGTGGCAAGGCTCTGGATATCCGGCAATCTGCTGATAAATCTATCGAAATAAGGCTTTACTGCCTCAACCCTTGTCTGCTGAAGCATAATCTCAGATACCCAGGTATAATATGCATTATCTTTATCGCGCCAGGGTAAATTGCGCTTAACTGCATTATACCATGTAAGAAGCGGCTCCACAATTTCTTTTTCACTGTCTGTTCACTCACTGCTCTCCTCCAAGAAAACCGGCACCTCCCTGCTGATCCTCATCTCATCTGGTGTTACAACACACTCTCTTGCCAGGATCTTCACACCTGCCTGCTGTGCCTTCACAAGCGCCCTTCCGAATGCCTGGTGTGTTTTCCAGTTTGGTTCAAATCGAAGCACCTGCTCCATCTGAATCACCAGAAGAAGATAGGCCTCATATCCTTCCTTAAGACATCGGATCAGTTCCTCCACATGCTTTACACCTCTTACGGTAGGTGCATCAGGAAAGCGTACCACACCATTTTCTTCAAGAGTAACGCCTTTCACTTCTATAAAGGCTTTTCTTTTTTCTGATTCTGCATAAATATCAAAACGGGAATTACCGAAAGTTTTTTCAGTTGTCACCCTTACTTTTTCCGAAAAAAGTCCTCCCTCCCTTATCCACTCTGCTGCCGCCTGATTCGGTGCTGCTGAATCCATATTGATCAGTCTGTTTCCTTTATAAACACAGACCAGGTCATATGCTGTCTTCCGTGCCGGATTGTCACTTTTCTCCAGAATCACTTCTGTTCCCGGGATCAGCAGTTCCCTGCACCTGCCTGTATTCTTTACATGAACAGTTTCTCTTTGTCCCTGGATATCCACAATTGCAATAAAACGATTGGGTCTTTCCAGAAATATTCCTCTTACAATATGTGCGTATTTCATTTTTCTCCTATCTTCCTGTTGATATATTTTTTCTAAT
This sequence comes from Blautia sp. HA3515, assembly GCF_059933065.1. Taxonomy (NCBI): domain Bacteria; kingdom Bacillati; phylum Bacillota; class Clostridia; order Lachnospirales; family Lachnospiraceae; genus Blautia; species Blautia sp. HA3515. The sequence continues at coordinate 2,836 of NZ_JAYFUY010000124.1, forward strand.
ATGAAAATTGTAAAAGTCATGGTTATAAAAGTCATAACTTGCCTTTTTCCAAAAGGCAGTTGCTTTTTTCTTCTGTCTCTAATAAAATGAAGGACTGTAGGAGTGCAAAGCACGGAACAATTCGTGTAATCATGATTTTTTCAGCACTCTATCTGTTCCGATCTGTGGAACGGCTACAATATATCTAAAAACAAGTGAGGTTACATATTCATGGATGGAATCATTTTTGATGTAGACGGAACTATCTGGGACGCCACAGAAGTGGTAGCCAGGACATGGACCCATTATGTGAAAGAACATACGCAGCTGAATACTGTGATCACAGCCCCTATGTTAAAGTCCTTATTCGGTCAGCTTCTTCCCGATATTTCAAGGCAGCTTTTCCCTTCGCTTTCCCAGGAAGACCAGCTTAAGCTAATCGATATTCTGTGTGAAAAGGAGCACGAAGCCCTGAGAAAAGAAGGTGCACCTGTTTACGAAGACATGGAGAAAGTACTGAAAGAACTGTCCGGTCGTTTCCCTCTTTTTATTGTAAGCAATTGCCAGGCAGGCTATATTGAGCTTGTTTTGGAAAAAACAGGCTTTGGCCCAATGATCACAGACTATCTCTGCCCAGGTATCTCCGGACAGGCCAAGGCAGAAAATATTATGACACTAGTGGAAAAGCATCATCTCCATGCCCCTGTATACGTAGGCGATACCAAAGGGGATTTTGAAGCATGCCAAAAGGCCGGCGTAGATTTTGTCTTTGCCTCTTACGGCTATGGAACAGTAGAAAATCCGAACTATATCATAAAAAAACCAGCGGACCTGCTTACGATCTGCAGGTAGATCCGCTGGCGGCAGTTATTATTTCCTGCATCTGGTACGAATGTACCAGATCAGAACTGCTGAAATAACAAGAATGACTACAAAATAAATAATGGATGCTGTAAATCCTTTAAAAAGCATATTGATCCCTGTAACAGCACCATAGCAGAGCAGTGCGATCCCAGATGCTTTCTGTAATTTTTCTTCATCATAAAGCTTCTTTCGTAAATCCGCATTTCCGCCCTTCATGAAAAAATCCCCATGTCCTGTAAGCAGCATAACTCCCACTGCCAGCGACACAACAGTAATAAAAATGTCCAGTGTTTCCCCCATCGTTCTTCTCCAATCTTTTTAAATATGCATCCATCCCTGCTTAATAAAAGCAAATGATCGGTACATCATATTGAATAATATTATACAGGATCGCTGCATTGGCAGGAGGCATGTTGATACATCCGTGTGATCCTCCATAAAGATATCTGTCACCGCCAAAGTAAGGCTGCCAGGATGCATCATGAAATCCTATGCCGCCGTTAAAAGGCATCCAGTAAGTAACCTGTGTCTCATATTCATAGGTGCCGTCCGGCTTCTGCTTGCCTCTTAGCACATCCGGGCTCTTCTTCCAGTACAGGGTATAGATTCCCTCCGGAGTCTTCCGGTCCTCATACTGCATATCCCCGGAAACAATATCTGAATCAAAAATAATACTTCCGTCCTGGTAATAATACATATGCTGTCCAGACAGGTCAACCTCAATATAGGTATTGCCCAGGTCATTATAGCCGTGAGATTCTGCTCTTTTTGAATATGCCGGCTCACGGACTGTCTGAGCGCCACTGCTGATCTCCTGGGTCAGCTGCTCTACTTCCTGTGCCTGGTCGATCTCCCATCCATAAACAGAACTATATACATACACTGTCCGGCCGCTGGTCGTATGGAATTCTCTGGTGGTTCCAACTGTATCATGATCCTTTGCCAGCTGCGCAACAAAATCTGTAATATGCTGCTTAAAGGACGAATCATCTCCACCGATCAGCTGACCTTTCTCATCTACTTCCAGCCAGTCCTTCAGGGTGCCTCCGTCCAGCGTAACCTGCTGATCGCCAAAAGTATAGGTAATGCTTGCCTTTGTATAGTTATTATATGCATCTCTGGTAGCCTGCAGATCCGGACTGTCGCTGGTAACTGCTGCCTGAACATACACATCCGGATCACTTCCCAGATCCACAGTAGGCTGGCTGCCTGCCACTGCCGCATCAAGCACCTTATAAGCTTCCTTTACTTTCAGTTCACTCCCCTGTGTCTCGGGAACGATCTGAAATTCACTGCCGCTTAAAGCAACATATGCATTTTCCGGCTTTATCTGATTCTCTTCTTTTGCACAGCTTAATGCCTTTACCTGATTCTGCAGCAAAGTCTTATCATAGGTAGCATTTTCTTTTGTGGTGTAGCTTCTGGTTTCAAAAAAACCACGAATCCACTCATATGGCTTCTGGCATTTTAAAAGCGCCAATATCTCACCATCTGATGCATATTGATAATTAATACTGCTTCCTGAAATACTCTCAGGCTCCTGGTCTCTCGCCAAAACCTGAATAGAATAATTCTCTACCTGCCCTGCAATAGCCTGTTCCACCTCATAGGCTGTCTTGCCTGAGCAATCCAAACCATTGATCTGTGTTCCACGGAAAAAATGATTGGAATAGTAGTATGATACAGCTGCATAAGCACAGCCTGCAGACACGATCATCATTGCAGCTACTATCCCTGTAACCTTCAGTCCTTTATGCTTTTTCTTACGCTTCCGGGGAGCTATTGCTGAATCCAGATCCTCATCTGTGATGGGCACATATGCGATTTTCTTAGGACGGGCAGACCTTCTGGATGAAGATTCCTGCACCCGCTTCTGTGCATGCTGTCTGGAAGGCTGCTTCTTTTCTTCCTTATGCTCAGGAACATCCTCTTCATGCTCATCCTCGTACTCTGAGTCTTCCTCTTCATACTCATCTTCGTACTCCGGATCTTCCTCTTCATACTCGTCTTCGTACTCTTGGTCTTCCTCTTCATACTCGTCTTCGTACTCCGGGTCTTCCTCTTCATACTCACCCTCGTACTCTGAGTCTTCCTCTTCATACTCATCCTCGTATTCTGAGCCTTCCTCTTCATACCCGTCTTCGTACTCTTCGTCTGTTGTGATCGGATCCATCGCTTCATTAATCCTGTCTTCAATGGATGGCTGGCTTTCCCCGCTTCTTCTCTTTTTATTGCTCATCTATACTCTCCTCAATGGCAATCACTCTCTCATAAAATGTCACGTGCTGTTATTATAACACACTTTCTCTTTTTATGTGACTTAAACTATAACTTTATTTTATCCCTACCTATCCATTTTATCCTTTAGTCAGTTCGTTTTTGTAATCTCTCTTTACCGCTTTACAGAATATCTTTCATAACACGCAATGCATTTTCCTGCCACATTTTATCAATCACCCGTTCTGGCATTTTGTGCTGGAGAAGAGCCTCTCGAAGCTTGTACAATTCATCACAGCTTTTGATCTGCAGCTTCCCCTCTATGCCATCAAAATCCGTTCCCAAAGCCAGCACATCTTCGCCACCCACCTGATAAATATGTCGGATATGCTGAAGCATATGGGCTATACTGCTTTTCCCGTCTGTTCCCAGAAAATCCGAGCAAAAATTCAGGCCGATCACGCCACCTTTTTCAGCAATCGCTGTGATCATACTATCTGTAAGATTACGTGAATGAACAGTAATGGATCTTGCATTACTGTGAGATGCAATAAAAGGCTTCTGAGTATGCTTTGCCACATCCCAGAATCCGCCATCAGACAAATGGGAAACATCCACAATGATCCCTAAACGATTCATTTCCTCCAGTGCCTGAAATCCAAAGCTTTTCAGACCGCTGGCCATCACTCCCGGATCATTGGAATTAGGATATCCGATCTCATTCTCATAATTCCAGGTCAGTGTGATCAGGCGAATCCCTCTGTTATAAAAATGCTGCAGTTTTTCCAGGCTGTTTCCTACAGGAGTCCCCATCCTCCATTGTTAAAAGTGCCCCTGTTTTGCCAGTATCCATACACTGCCGGATATCTTCATAATTTTTCACAAAAATAACTTTATCATGGCACTGTCTGAGATTTTTCTCAAACACATCGATCATATGATTAGCAGTTACATATGCCTTTTCATCCCGCCTGGCGGTTCCATATTTACCTACATCAAAAAAAGTGGAAAAACACTGTATCAGTGCTCCTGCCTTCTCAAGCCGTTCCACATCCACACTGTATGGATTATGCATCAGATCTCCCCTGTGAAAAACCGATGCCAGTTTTGATACTGTATCACAATGCAAATCAATCATTTGTTGTTCTCCCAAGTTTTCTTTCTGTATCTTTGATCACATAAAAATACATGGTGATCAGAAGTATGGTTGCCACTATCCAGGCTGCCGGGCTTGCAAGACAGGCTCCTACGTAGCTCCTCTTATGCGCAGCCACCACAGCTGTCACACCCCTGCCAACAAGCTCTGCCACACCGGACATCATAGGCAGAAGGCCATATCCCATACCCTGGATCCCGTTTCTAAGCACATTTACAAAATGCAGAGGAATCGTGAAAAATCCCACACATTTTACATATGTATCTACCATAGGAAGTACAGAATCGATATTGTCTGAAATGAAAAGATATGCAAAATATTTTCCCAGAAAATCAGTATCGCACCGGTAATAATGGCATAGGTCACTCCTATGATATTGGCACTGCGAAAACCTTCCCGGACTCTTTGCACATTTCCTGCTCCTACATTCTGTGCATTATAAGTAGCCATTGCTGTACCCAGGGCCACATATGCCTGTGAAAATATATTTTCCACTTTCTGTCCGGCTGTAAATGCAGCAACTGCATAGGCTCCCAAGATATTCAATGCACTTTGCACCATCATTGCCCCAATGGCTGTAATGGAATACTGAAGCCCCATGGGAATCCCTACGCTGATCTGATTCTTTGCCAGATAAGGACGGTATTTCCAGTCATCCCTGGAAAGATGCAGTTCCGGCACTGCCTTTATAATATAAAGCAGACACAGCAAACCAGAAACGCCCTGTGACACCACTGTAGCCCAGGCTGCTCCTGCTGCCCCCATATGAAATACCACAATAAAAACAAGATCCAGCACAATATTTAAAAGTGCTGCCAGGATCAGGAAATATAAAGGTGTTTTACTGTTGCCCAGTGCTCTCAGGATACTCGCCAGAATATTGTACAGCACCTGTGCAAAAATCCCACCGCAAATGATCATGATATACGCATAGGCATCTTTGAAAATATCTGCCGGCGTATTCATAAACTTTAAAAGACTGTGCATTCCAGCCATACTTACAGCTGTCATAATTACAGATACAACAATAGACAAAAGTGCAGCATTTCCTACTGTCTGACGCATTTCATCCATTTTCCCTGCACCGAATTTCTGTGCTGTAAGAACCGTAAAGCCTGCGGTAAGGCCAGTCAGAAATCCAAGAATCAAAAACATGATAGTCCCTGTGGAACCAACCGCTGCCAACGCCTTCGTACCCACGAACTTTCCTACAATGATAGCATCTACCATGTTGTAGAACTGCTGAAATACATTTCCGATAAACACTGGAATGGTAAAATCCAGTAAGATTTTCATCGGCTTCCCTGCAGTCATATCTGTCCGCATGTTTACTCCTCCTTATACAGACATTTGTCCAAAACCGTATATTTTGCTGTGTTTCCATAATAGCAGAGAGATTATAGCAAAAAGCCCCTGCTTCTGCAAGGGCTTTTTCGCGTATTTTCAGTATGATCTTTTCGTAATTTTTGTGAATTATGTGTATGATAAAATCCCGGATTATTTCTGGACCAGAAGAGATTTTCCTGTCATTTCTTCTGGCTGTTCCATACCCATCAGCTGAATCAGAGTCGGTACAATATCTGCCAG
>NZ_JAYFUY010000125.1:0-3427 GCF_059933065.1 Blautia sp. HA3515
AAGCAGGGAAAGATTCAATTCTTCTCCTTCCCAGTCCACAGATGCAGAAGCGATCAGCTTACTGTACCTGGTCGCCAGTGCATTCTCCTCCTGCATTAACGGGATCAGTTTCTCATCAAAAGCTTTCATCTCAAGTTCCATGGACTTAAAAGCTACTGCTCCCAGCTTTTCTTCCATATAGGCTCTGAAAGGAGTTTTGAAAAGCACCTTATTATACTCATCTGTCAGGGCATTGATCTCTGGCATTTTCTGGTCGTAATATTCTTTTTCTCCTTCATAAAATGCATTGGTCACATCCCCGTCTCTGCGTATCTGTGCAATTGTTTCCATGGTTGTTACATGGTAAAGCTTTTTCCACATTTCCTGGTGAATGGCAAACTGTTCTTCCCCACTGGCTGCATGGGCAGCTTTCTCGATCAGCTTCCTGCCTTCTTCTACCACAGCCGGAATGTCCGGTCTTTCATAAGGAATCTCAGAAAATCTCATATTTCACATCTCCTTTGTCTTTTCCAGCCCATGGGCATAGGATTCTTTTTATAATACCATAATGCCATCTGGATTTATGGTTATTATTTCCCTTTTTGTGGTTAATAATTTACACTAAAAGCGTAAAAAAACAGGAGCCTATATACAACAGGCTCCTAATCTTAAGATCATCATAAACAATGCCATCAGTTCTCCCAGTCCCATACATTGGTGGCCGTCATCTGACTTCTGGGCTTCTTGATCACAAGCTCAGGACTCTTGGCACTTACCTTAGTATTGGCAGGAATAGACTCCGTAATAAATGTATTTCCTCCAATGATGGTATTCTCACCGATCACAGTCTCACCACCCAATACGGTGGAATTGGAGTATATGGTCACATTGTCCCCAATAGTGGGATGTCTCTTAACATTTGCAAGCTGCTGCCCCATTCTGGTAGATAAGGCACCCAGAGTTACACCTTGATATAGTTTTACATTATTGCCGATATTAGTGGTCTCTCCGATTACCACACCTGTTCCATGGTCAATAAAGAAGTATTCTCCTATAGTCGCACCTGGATTGATATCGATCCCAGTGCTGCTATGGGCATACTCTGTCATAATCCTTGGAATAAAGGGTACTTCACTTGTGTAAAGGATGTGTGCCAGCCGATACACATAGATAGCCAGAAAGCCGGGATAAGAGAAAATGATCTCCTCTCTGCTCTTGGCTGCAGGATCCCCGTCAAATCCGGCCTGAACATCCTTTAAAAGCATCTTCTGAACATGGGGAAGCTCCATGAAAAAGCTGCCGGTCACTTCTGCTGCTCTCTCATCTGCCTGCTCTTCGCCCATATATAAATAAGCAATCTTGATCTGTCTTTCCAAACGGTCATACAGATCATTCATCACGTGCCCAAGATAATGTTCCGGAAACATAGCTGCTGCCGAATCATTCCCGAAATATCCAGGAAAGATCACAGCTTTTAATTCTCTCACTATATCAACTACTGCGGATCTGTCAGGAAGCTCTTTTTTGCTTCTTGGCAAAAACAGCTCTTCATCATGGTAATTCTTGGTAAGATGTTCTACCGCGCTTAGAATGGATGTCTTTTTGTCGTTCATTTCAGCCTCCTCAAGGGATGTTTGTAAATAAGCTATTTCCTATCATATTACAATACACCCCTTTTCGTCAATCCCCAGTCGCCCATATAACCCCTATAAAAAAATAAAAATATAGCAAAAACCCATAAACACAGCATTCATGAAAAAGGAATTGACCTTTTTCATGAATACGGATATAATAAAGAACGGTTACAGCAAAAGCAACGTTGATCCGTGTTTCTGATGCAATCTTCAAAAATGCAGAGAAGTCTTCAGTGATGTGTGTTGTTATATGATGTCCTTCCAGATTGTATGCTGTATTCAATTGTATTCCGTTTTCATATGGAGAGTTAGCGAAGTGGTCGTAACGCGCCGCACTCGAAATGCGGTTGTCCGCAAGGGCACGTGGGTTCGAATCCCACACTCTCCGTTACTATTACATTTGCCTGCTTGTACTGGTTTTATAATGCAATTTTATAATGGAGTTTGTTCTATCCTGAAATTACAGTTATTGCTATCTTGGTATTGCTTGACAATCTCAGGTTTTGCATGTATAATCCCAACATAAGCAATAATTACAACAATATAGGGGATTGGTCAAATGGTATGATAGGGGTCTCCAAAACCTTTGGTGGGAGTTCGATTCTCTCATCCCCTGTTTCCTTAGGAGCCTGAAAGCCTTCAAGACAAGGCGTTCAGGCTTTTTTTGTGTCAAAGTAAAAACGGCTACCAAACCCCATATTTGCTGAGTTTGTAGCCGTCTTATTGGCAATTGCAATTTAATATCTTAATCAACTGCTGCAATGATTTTCACTAACTGAAAAAAAATGAACAATGTCTGAATCATAACGTTCCTTCAACAAAGCTTCTCCATCTCTATATCCTAATGCAATGACTGAAAATGGAATCAGCACATTTTCACATTTTAAATACTCAGCTAATAATTTCACTCGCATTTCATCCGGATAAAAGCCAAGCCATACACCATCAAGATCCTCTTCCTTTGCCGCAAGCAATACTCCATAGGAGCAAATTGCCATGTTCTGCACCCACCAGCTGTTTCCCTGCTTATCTGTCCATTCTTTTTCCTTCCTAAGACATGGAATAATCAGTACAGATGCATTTTTTGCCGGAACCGCATATGGGCTCATCTGCGAAATTTTTTCTTTTGCCGCATCTTCTGTAATTACAATAAATTCCCATTCCCTAGAATTTCCTGCACTAGGAGATGCCATTGCATATTTCAGAATACGCATGATCTTTTCCTTGGTCACCACCTTCCTTCTAAACTTTCGTACAGAAATGCGTTTTGATAAAATTGATTTTTTTTCCGCATTTTCCAAAAAAGATTCAATTTTCGGTGAAAGTAGTGTAACACTGTATGTCGCAACTTCCGAATGTCCTTGCTTCAAAACGTGAATACCTTTTTTCTGATATGGATCGTAGCCTTCTTCCTCTGATGCTGCTATTCCGTTACACGGTTCAACGCATATATAAGAAGCATTAGGTACCGACCAAATAGAAAAATGGCTAAATCCAGGAAAATCAACTATAATTTTATGCTGATTTTTTTCACTAGCTAAACAAACACGCTGAGAAGAAAGCCCCTTAAAGTTCCATGCTCCATTTACAAACATCTCTGAATGTAACGGGATTCTTTTTGTCTGCATAAGGCATGGTACAGGTTTTCCTATTGTTCTTCCATTCAACAATGGATATCTATTGGCCGTTTCTTCCTTCTCAAACTCTAAATAATAATCTTCATAAACCTCTCCTTCAAAAAATGGAACACAAAAACCTATATGTTCTCCAATAGAATATGGCATTTCTTTTTCCGATTCATTGTTTATAAATTG
>NZ_JAYFUY010000126.1:0-25126 GCF_059933065.1 Blautia sp. HA3515
GAAGATAAGGCGAAAGCTGTGAAAAAGCAGAAAACAGATCATGGACGTGTATTTATTCCGGCAGAACCGGCAGAAGATATTGAATAATCATAATATGGGGGATGCCAAGGGCATCCCTTATATTATGATGTTGGGGGCAAAAGCCCAAAGATATGATACCTACGGAGTGATTCTTTATTACACAAAAAAAGAACTGTAAAACAGTTCTTCTAAAGCAGCCAGTACGAGAATCGAACTCGTGTTTCCGCCGTGAGAGGGCGGCGTCTTAACCCCTTGACCAACTGGCCATATGTATAAAACTTATGGATATCGGTTAAAAATAGCAGCCAGTACGAGAATCGAACTCGTGTTTCCGCCGTGAGAGGGCGGCGTCTTAACCCCTTGACCAACTGGCCTTGCGTCAACCGACTTGCTTAGTATATACTACCTTTCAGAAAAATGCAAGCACTTTTTTAAAAAAATTTTCATGCTTGCAAAACCCGTAGGATCTGAGGTATGATATAGAACGAATGTTTGAACGTAATAAAGAACAAGTGTAACTGTTCAGCTGATGGAAGCAAAGATGGGACTGAACAGTTAAGAAAGGATCTGAAACAGTCATGGCAAAAAAAGATACCTATGACGCAGGCAGTATATCTGTACTGGAAGGACTGGAGGCGGTCCGTAAACGGCCGGGAATGTATATTGGAAGTGTATCTCGAAAGGGTCTGAATCATTTGATCTACGAGATCGTGGATAATGCAGTAGATGAGCACCTGGCAGGATACTGCAGCCTGATCCATGTGGTTCTGGAAAAGGATGGATCCTGTACAGTTACAGACAATGGACGAGGGATCCCGGTGGACATGCATGAAAAGGGAATGTCTGCAGAACGCCTTGTGTTTACCACACTTCATGCAGGAGGTAAGTTTGACCATTCTGCGTATAAGACAAGTGGCGGACTACATGGAGTAGGTTCTTCTGTTGTAAATGCATTATCTGTATATCTGGATATCAAGATCAGCCGTGACGGCTATATCCATCAATGACCATTATGAAAGAGGAATCCCTACGATCCCTCTGGAAAGCGGCCTTCTGCCGAAACTGGGCCGGACAAAGACAACAGGCACCTGTGTGAATTTCCTGCCGGATCCGGAGATTTTTGAAAAGACCCGTTTCTCTGCTACAGAAGTAAAAAGCCGTCTTCATGAGACTGCATATCTGAATCCGGAGCTGACCATCCGCTTTGAGGACAAAAGAGGGGATGAGCCGGAGGATATTACTTATCATGAGCCAGAGGGGATCGTAGGGTATATCCGGGATCTGAACCGGAATTCAGAAACACTGCATGAGCCGGTTTATTTTAAGGGTGAAGCAGATGGGATCCAGGTGGAAGTTGCATTTCAGTTTACCAATGAATTTCGGGAGAATGTGCTGGGCTTTTGCAACAACATTTATAATGCAGAAGGCGGTACTCATCTCACCGGCTTTAAGACCACTTTTACAACTGTGATGAATACTTATGCCAGGGAGATTGGCGTATTAAAAGAAAAGGACCCTAATTTTACAGGAGCGGATATCCGGAATGGTATGACTGCAGTTGTGTCTGTGAAGCATCCGGAGCCAGGGTTTGAAGGACAGCCCAAGACCAAGCTGGATGATCAGGATGCTGCCCGTGCTACAGGCAAGGTAGTGGGAGAACAGCTGGTACTGTTTTTTGACAGAAATCTTGAAACCTTAAAGACCGTGCTTTGCTGTGCGGAAAAAGCTGCAGAGATCCGCAAAGACAAGAAGAGCGTGCAAAGACCAACCTTCTTACAAAACAGAAGTATTCCTTTGATTCTAATGGGAAAACTGGCTAACTGTGAGAAAAAGGATCCTGCTCTTTGTGAGATCTTTATTGTAGAGGGAGATTCTGCAGGCGGCTCTGCCAAAACGGCCAGGGACCGGAATTATCAGGCTATCCTTCCCATCAGGGGTAAGATCCTGAATGTGGAGAAGGCTACCATTGACAAGGTACTGGCAAATGCAGAGATCAAGACCATGATGAATGCTTTTGGCTGTGGCTTTTCGGAAGGCTACGGAAATGATTTTGATATTACAAAGCTGCGCTATGATAAGATCGTGATCATGGCAGATGCAAAGTATGTGGATGGAGCACACATTTCCACCTTGCTTCTTACTTTATTTTACCGTTTTATGCCGGAACTGATCTATGAAGGACATGTGTATATTGCCATGCCGCCTCTGTATAAGGTTATGCCCAAAAAAGGCGAAGAGGAATACCTGTATGATGATGAGGCACTGGAAAAGTTCCAGACGTACCCACAAATCCGGTACCTTTACCCTGCAAAGATACAAAGGCCTTGGTGAAATGGATGCCCAGCAGCTGTGGGAAACCACCCTGAGATCCGGAAACAAGACGGATGAAGAGGGTAGAGATCGAGGATGCAAGGCTTGCATCCAGTGTGACAGAGATCCTGATGGGCAGTGATGTGCCTCCCAGGAAGGCATTTATCTATGAGCATGCTACAGATGCAGAATTGGACGTATAGTCAGTGCAGAGAGGATATAGAAGATGGAAACAAAGCAGGAAAATATTATTGCTGCCGATTATTCGGAAGTAATGCAGAAATCATATATTGATTATGCCATGAGCGTGATCATTTCCAGGGCACTTCCTGATGTAAGGGATGGCCTGAAGCCTGTACAAAGGCGTACCCTTTATGATATGTATGAGCTGGGGATCCGGTATGACCGTCCTTACAGAAAGTGCGCCCGTATTGTTGGAGATACCATGGGTAAATACCACCCCCACGGAGATAGCTCTATTTATGAGGCACTGGTAGTGATGGCTCAGGATTTCAAAAAAGGCAAGACCCTGGTGGATGGACATGGAAACTTCGGTTCCATTGAAGGAGATGGAGCCGCAGCTATGAGGTATACAGAAGCCAGGCTGGAAAAGCTTACTCAGGAAGTATTCCTTGCAGACCTTGATAAGGATGTGGTAGATTTTCTGCCTAACTTTGATGAGACGGAGAAAGAACCGGAGGTACTGCCTGTACGTATCCCCAATCTTCTTGTAAATGGTGCAGACGGTATTGCGGTAGGTATGGCTACCAGTATTCCGCCCACAATCTGGGAGAAGTGGTGGATGCGGTTAAAGCATATATGAAGAATAATGAGATCAGTGTTAAGGGACTGATGCGTTACATGAAAGGCCCTGATTTTCCTACCGGAGGGATCATTGTTAATAAAGATGAGCTTCTGAATATTTATGAAACAGGAACCGGGAAGATCCGTATCCGTGGACGAGTGCAGATTGAAAAGCAAAAAAACGGCAGACAGCTGCTGGTGATCACAGAAATCCCGTATACCATGCTGGGAGCAAATATTGGTAAATTCCTGAATGACGTAGCTGCCCTGGTAGAAACAAAAAAGACTACAGACATTCTTGACATTTCCAACCAGTCTTCCAAGAAGGGATCCGTATCGTACTGGAACTGAAAAAGGATACGGATGTGGAGAATCTGACCAATATGCTGTATAAGAAAACCAGGCTGGAGGATACCTTTGGCGTTAATATGCTGGCAGTGGCAGAGGGCAGACCGGAAACCTTAAGCCTTAAACAGGTGATCGAGTATCATGTGGATTTTCTTTTTGAGATCACTACAAGGAAATACACCACCCTTCTTGCAAAAGAGATGGACAAAAAGAGATTCAGGAGGGCCTTATTAAGGCCTGCGATGTGATCGACCTGATCATTGAGATCCTGCGTGGAAGCAAGAACCGGGAGCAGGTGAAAAAATGTCTGGTGGAAGGTGTTACAAAGGGAATCCGTTTTAAGTCAAAGGCAAGTGAAACGGCAGCCGGGAAGCTGCATTTTTCTGAAAAGCAGGCAACGGCTATTCTGGAAATGCGTCTGTATCGTCTCATCGGCCTGGAGATCGAAGCCCTGGAAGCTGAGTACAAGCAGACCATGGACAATATTGCCAGGTACGAAGATATTCTGAATAATTATGATTCTATGGCACATGTGATCATGGATGATCTGGATCAGATCAAGAAGGAATATACTGTAAAACGGCGGACGACTATTGAAAATGCCCAGGAAGCTGTATATGAAGAGAAAAAGATGGAAGAGATGCAGGTATGCTTCCTGATGGATCGCTTCGGCTATATGAAGCTGGTGGATATGAATGCTTACGAAAGAAATAAAGAGGCAGCCCACAGCGAGAATAAATATATCTTTACCTGTATGAATACAGATAAGATCTGTCTGTTTACAGACAGTGGGCGGATGCATTCCATTAAGGTGGCAGATATTCCCCTGGGACGGTTCCGGGACAAGGGTACGCCTGCAGACAATCTGAGCAATTACGAAAGTGCAAAGGAACAGATCATATATGTGGCGCCTATGGAACAGATCCGAAATGGCTCCCTTATGTTTGTGACAGCAGCTTCTATGTGTAAGCTGGTAAAAGGCGATGAATTTGATGTAGCAAAAAGAACGATAGCTTCTACCAAATTAAATCCGGAGGATTCCCTGATCTTTGTTGGTCTTGCGGATGAGATGGAGCAGGTGGTATTTCAGACAAGAGAGGGATATTTCTTAAGGTTCCTGAAACAGGAAATCTCCTATGAAGAAAACTTCGGTCGGTGTAAGAGGCATGAAGCTGACAGATGGTGATGCTGTAGAGCACGCTTATTTACTGGAAGGCCACAGGGAATATACCATTACCTACAAAGAGAAGGAGTATTCCCTGAATAAGGTGAAGCTGGCAAAAAGGGATACAAAAGGGGTAAAACCAAGGCTGTAACACATATATTAAGGAAAAAGCCCTTGCATTTCCTGGGATTGGTGCTACAATGGCAAAAGAAACTAAGAACTTGTTGGCATAGGAGTGGGCAGACGCCCACTCTTTTGCTGATAAAGGGATATGTTGGAAAGGCAGGTGGGAAGCATGAGCAGACGCAGAAGAATATCAGCAGAGGGCAGAGGCACTTTTGGCTCCTATTGTAGAAGAACAGGGCTTTGAACTGGTAGACGTAGAATATGTAAAGGAAGCAGGATGCTGGTATTTGCGAGGCTACATTGACAAACCAGGCGGGATCACAGTGAATGACTGTGAAGCTGTAAGCCGTATTTTCAGTGATAAGCTGGATGAACAGGACTTTATCGAAGACAGCTATATTATGGAGATCAGTTCTCCTGGGCTTGACCGTCCACTGAAAAAGGAGAAGGACTTTGCCAGGAGCCTTGGAAAGCTGGTAGAAATCCGGACCTACCGGCCAATCGAAAAACAGAAAAGAATTTTGCGGAGTTCTGACCGCATATGATGGTAACAGTGTGACAATTGACGAAGATGGACAGAACCGAGTATTCGACAGGAAAGAGATCGCACTGATCCGGCTGGCAATTCAGTTTTAAGGACTTATTTAGGAGGAAAAGAGAAAAATGAACAGAGAGTTAATGGAGGCACTGGATACGCTGGAAAAAGAAAAAAATATCAGCAAAGATACTCTTTTGGAAGCAATTGAGCAGTCTCTGATCCAGGCTTGCAAGAACCATTTTGGGAAGGCTGACAACGTGCATGTAAGCATTGACAGGGATACCTGCGACTTCAGTGTATATGCAGACCGGACTGTTGTTGAATATGTGGAGGATCCGGTGGAGGAAGTATCCCTGGAGGATGCAAGAAAGGTCAATGCAAATGCAGAGATCGGCGATGTGGTAAAGGTTCAGATCCATTCAGATAAGTTTGGCAGGATCGCCACACAGAATGCTAAGAATGTGATCCTTCAGAAGATCCGTGAGGAAGAACGTAAAGTGCTGTATGATCAGTATTATGGCATTGAGAAAGAAGTGGTAACAGGTATTGTACAGCGTGTGATGGGCAGAAATGTAAGTATTAACCTTGGAAAGGCTGATGCAGTCCTTAGCGAGAATGAGCAGGTGAAGGGTGAGACATTCCAGCCTACAGAGCATATCAAGGTTTATATCCTGGAAGTAAAGGATACCCCGAAAGGTCCCCGTATTCTTGTGTCCAGGACTCATCCAGGCCTGGTGAAACGTCTTTTTGAATCTGAAGTTGCAGAAGTAAAAGATGGTACTGTAGAGATCAAGAGCATTGCCAGAGAGGCAGGATCCCGTACAAAGATCGCTGTATGGAGCAATGATCCGGATGTAGATCCTGTAGGAGCCTGCGTAGGCGTAAACGGTTCCCGTGTAGGAGCCATCGTAAATGAGCTTCGTGGAGAGAAGATCGATATTATCAACTGGGATGAGAACCCGGCTATTCTCATCGAGAATGCATTAAGCCCTGCAAAGGTGATCGCAGTTATGGCAGACCCGGATGAGAAGACTGCACTTGTGGTAGTTCCGGATTACCAGCTTTCCCTTGCAATTGGCAAGGAAGGACAGAATGCCCGCCTGGCAGCCCGTCTTACAGGTTTTAAGATCGATATCAAGAGTGAGACACAGGCTAAAGAATCCGGAGACTTCTATGATTATGATGAGGATGAAGATGAGGAGTATTACGATGAGGACGAATATGAGGAGTCTGTAGAAGCAGAAGTACAGGATTCCCAGGAGCCTCAGCCGGAAGCTGACAAAGAGCCATCTTCAGAAGAAACAGAGGAAGCATGAAAACAAAAGGCAAGATCCCTATGCGGCAGTGTACTGGATGCAGGGAAATGAAAAATAAAAAAGAGATGATCCGGGTTTTAAGAACCGGAGAAGGAGGAGATCCTTCTGGATGCAACCTGGGAAGAAGAATGGCCGTGGTGCATATCTTTGTTTTTCCAGGGAATGCCTGGAAAAGGCTAGGAAGAACCATGGACTGGAGCGCTCCCTGAAGGTATCCATACCGGATGAGGTTTATGACAGCCTGGAAAAGGAGTTTGACGGAATTGATTCAAAATAAAGCATTATCACTGTTAGGGCTGGCCACAAAGGCCGGAAAGACGGTAAGCGGCGAATTTTCCACTGAAAAATCCGTAAAGTCCGGCAAAGGTTATGTGGTTCTTGTTGCCGGTGATTCATCCGATAATACAAAAAAGAAATTCCGGAATATGTGTGCTTATTATCAGGTGCCCTTGTTTATCCTGAAAGAAGACAAGGAAATGCTTGGAAAAGCCATGGGCAAAGAATTTCGGGCCAGTGCAGCAGTGCAGGATGAGAATTTTGCAAATGCACTCATTAAGAAACTGGCTGAGGGTGGTGTATTTCCAGAAAAGGCATGACCACCAGCTGTTACAGATTCCGTTTTGCAAAAGAGAAATAAAGCAGTTCATCTGCTTTACAGGTATTTGGTAAGAAGGAGGAAGGCAAATGACCAGAATCAGGGTACATGAGCTTGCCAAAGAGCTGGGAAAGCAAAATCGGGAGATTATGGAATTATTAAGAGCTGAAGGGGTTGATGTAAAAAGCCATATGAGCAATGTGGAGGGATCCCAGGCAGCTGTTATCAGAAAAAAAATAAAGGATCTAGGAAAGGAGAAAGATACGAAATTGGAGACTCCTAAGACAGAAGAAAAGGTAGTTACGGCGAAGACGGATGCTGAAAAAACAGAAGCGCCGAAAAAGAAAAAAAATATTATCCGTGTATATCATGCACAGAATGCCAGTGATGGCGGAAAAGGAAGAAAGAAACCACTTGGCGAGAAGCGCCAGAGACCACAGGGGGCACGCCCTGCACAGCCAAGAAGCCAGGCTGTGGCACCGGCAAAACCTGCAGCTGCTGCAAAGCCTGCAGAGAACGTAAAGCTTGCAGAAAGTGTAAAACCGGCTGAGACTGTAAAACCATCTGCAGCACCAGTACAGGCAGCAAAGCCAGTGGAGAGCGTTAAACCGGCAGAAAGCGCAAAGCCGGTTGAGACTGTAAAACCAGCAGAGGCAGCAAAACCATCTGCAGCACCGGTACAGGCAGCAAAACCGGCTGAAGCAAAGCCAGCTGAGTCAAGACAGGGATCTGACAGACCGAGAAATGAAGGCAGCAGACCACAGGGCGCAGGCAGAGGCGAAGGCCGTCCGGCTGGAAACAGCAACGGACAGTCCGGACGTGGATTCCGGGGGAATGATAACCGTAATGGGGAAAGAAGAAGCTTTGACCGTCAGGGTGGCGGCCGTCCTCAGAGAAGCGGAGATGGTACACAGCGAAATCCAAGATTCGGAGAAACAGGCGGACGCCCGGCACGTTCCAATGAGGGAAGACCGTCAAGACCAGGAGATTCCAGACCGGGACAGCGCCAGGGTGCAGGCCAGGGCGGACGTTTTGGCCAGGGCAGACCACAGGGTGCAGGCAGAGGCGAAGGCCGTCCGGATAATCGTGATAACAGAGGTGAAGGAAGAGGAGACGGACGTTTCAGCCAGGGAAGAGGCGGACAGCGTCAGGGCGCAAGAAGAAGCACAGGTGCTTCCGATGCAGTATTTACTCCAGAGCTTACCAAAGGCACCAAGGACAGCAAGCGTGAGCGTGACAGAGAAAATAAAAACAAAAAGAAAGATTTTGATAAGACAAGCGGCGGACACAGACCAAACCAGGGTGGCCGCGGCATGGTATCCAGACTGCCAAAGGCACTTCAGAAGCTGGCTCCCCAGCAGAAACAGCCGGAAGAGAAAAAACAGCCTGAAGTAAAAGAAATCACCCTGCCGGAGAAAATGACCATCCGTGAACTGGCAGAAGCTATGAAGATGCAGCCATCTGTAATCGTGAAGAAGCTTTTCATGCAGGGACAGATGGTAACTGTAAACCATGAGATCGATTTTGAAAAAGCACAGGAAATCGCTATGGAATTCGACATCATTGCAGAGCAGGAGGAGAAGGTAGACGTGATCGGCGAACTTCTGAAAGAAGATGAAGAAGATCAGTCCACTATGGTTCCCAGACCTCCGGTTGTATGTGTAATGGGTCACGTTGACCATGGTAAAACATCCCTTCTTGATGCGATCCGTAAGACAAATGTTACAAGAGGCGAGGCTGGCGGTATCACCCAGCATATCGGTGCTTATGTGGTAGATATCAATGATCAGAAGATCAGATTCCTGGATACACCAGGACATGAGGCATTTACAGCTATGCGTATGCGTGGCGCCAATGCTACAGATATTGCAGTCCTTGTGGTTGCTGCAGATGATGGTGTGATGCCGCAGACTGTAGAGGCGATCAGCCATGCGAAGGCAGCAGGAGTGGAGATCATTGTTGCTATTAACAAGATCGATAAACCAAGTGCAAATATCGAGCGTGTAAAACAGGAACTTTCCGAATATGAACTGATCCCTGAGGACTGGGGCGGAAGCACAGCCTTTGTACCTGTTTCAGCAAAAACAGGGGAGGGTATTGATGATCTGCTTGAGATGATCCTTCTTACAGCAGAGGTTTCCGAACTGAAAGCCAATCCTAACCGTGCGGCAAGAGGTCTTGTGATCGAGGCACAGCTGGATAAAGGTAAAGGACCTGTTGCTACCATTCTTGTACAGAAGGGTACTCTCCACGTGGGAGATTTTATTGCGGCAGGTGCCTGCAGCGGTAAGGTTCGTGCAATGATGGATGACAAGGGACGCCGGGTAAAAGAAGCCGGACCATCTACACCTGTGGAGATCCTGGGTCTTGGTGATGTGCCAAACGCAGGAGAGGTGCTGATGTCCTTTGAGAATGATAAAGACGCCAAGAATTTTGCGGCAGCCTTTGTATCTGAGAATAAAAACCGTCTGCTGGAAGAAACGAAAGGCAAGCTTTCACTTGACAATCTGTTTGATCAGATCCAGGCAAGTGACCTGAAAGAGCTGCCGATCATCGTGAAGGCAGATGTACAGGGATCTGTGGAAGCAGTAAAACAGAGCCTTGTAAAGCTTTCTAACCAGGAAGTTGTAGTAAGAGTGATCCATGGTGGTGTTGGCGCTGTCAATGAATCTGACGTAAGCCTGGCAGCTACCTCCAATGCGATCATCATTGGCTTTAATGTACGTCCTGATACTACTGCAAAGCAGCTGGCTGAGCAGGAAGGGGTAGATCTGCGTCTGTACAAGGTGATCTATCAGGCGATCGAGGATGTGGAAGCAGCTATGAAGGGTATGCTGGATCCGATCTACGAAGAGAAGGTGATCGGCCATGCAGAGGTTCGTCAGCTGTTCAAGGCTTCCGGTATCGGTACGATCGCAGGAAGTTATGTTCTGGACGGTATGTTCCAGAGGAACTGCAAAGTACGTATTACCAGAGGTGAGGATCAGATCTATGAAGGCGAGCTTGCATCCCTGAAGAGATTTAAAGATGATGTGAAAGAAGTTAAGGCAGGCTACGAATGCGGTCTTGTATTTAATGATTTCAATGACGTAAAAGAAGAAGACAAGATTGAAGCGTATATCATGGTAGAAGTGCCAAGATAGAACATCCGGGCAAGCGTCAGGATAGGAGATAATTATGAGAAAAAACAGCATTAAGAATACCAGGATAAACGGTGAAGTGCAGAAGGAATTAAGCAAGATCATCCGTGAAGAGATCAAGGATCCACGTATTCATCCAATGACATCTGTCATGGCAGTGGAAGTGGCTCCTGACCTGAAAACATGTAAGGCATTTATCAGTGTCCTGGGCAATGAGGAAGCAAAGCAGTCCACGATCAAGGGTCTGAAGAATGCAGAAGGATATATCCGCCGGGAGCTTGCAAGGACATTGAATCTGCGGAATACGCCGGAGATCCGTTTTATTCTGGATGAGTCCATTGAATATGGCGTGAATATGTCAAAGCTGATCGATGACGTAATGATGAAGGATGCAAAAGCATCACAGCCTGATCAGGAAGAGAAGCCAGAAGACGGAAGGGAAGAGTGACGAGGTAAGAATATGGAGAGGATTGAAGAGATACTGAATGGCGTTAAGACATTGGGAATCGGAGGTCATGTCCGGCCGGATGGAGACTGTGTAGGCTCCTGTATGGCATTATATCTGTACATCAGAAAATATTTTCCGCAGATCAAAGCGGACATTTATCTGGAAAGCCCAAAGCCGGTTTGGCATTATATCAGTCACATTGAAGATATTAAGACAGAAGCAGAAGGGGACAGACAATATGACCTTTTTGTTACCTGTGATGTAAGCGCAAGAGACAGGCTGGCAGTTGCAGGGGAATATTTTGAACATGCAAAGAAAACTGCCTGCGTGGATCATCACGTAAGTAATCCTGGCTTTGCAGATGTGAATCACGTGGAGGGAGAAGTCAGTTCAGCCTGTGAAGTGCTTTACGGGCTTCTCGATCCTGAAAAAGTAGATAAGGATATTGCAACTGCTATTTATACCGGTGGATCGTTCATGATACAGGCGTGTTCCAGTATTCTTCCACCACACCAAAGACGATGCGGATCGCTGCCACACTGATGGAAAAAGGATTTAATTTCAGCAAGATCATCGATGAATCCTTTTATCAGAAAACCTACCTGCAGAATCAGGTGATGGGCCGTATTCTGGCAGAAAGCATTATGCTGCTGGACGGAAGATGCATTGTAGGCTGCATGAAAAAAAGAGACATGGATTTTTACGGTGTGGAAGGCAAGGATCTGGATGGGGTTGTAAGCCAGCTCCGCCTTACACAGGGCGTAGAAGTGGCCATGTTCCTGTATGAAGTGGAAAGCCAGGTGTTTAAGGTTTCCTCCTTGCTCTAATGGCAAGGTAGATGTAAGTGCGATTGCTGTTTATTTCGGAGGAGGCGGACATATGCGTGCAGCAGGCTGTGATATGGCAGGTTCTGTATATGATGTGATCAATAACATATCCGAACAGATCGAAAAACAGCTGTTGGGACAGGATAAATAATGGACGGAATCATTGTAATCAGAAAAGAAAAAGGATATACCTCCCATGATGTGGTAGCTAAGCTTCGTGGGATTTTATCCATGAAAAAAATCGGCCATACAGGTACCCTGGATCCGGAGGCAGAAGGTGTGCTTCCGGTTGCCCTTGGCAAGGGTACCCGTCTGGTGGATATGCTTACAGACAAAGAAAAGACTTATGAAGCGGTACTCCGCCTGGGAGTGGTAACAGATACCCAGGACATGACCGGTACTGTGCTTGCAGAGCATCCGGTACATGTAACCGAAGAACAGATCCAAGATACAGTAAATGGCTTCCTTGGAGAGCAGATGCAGGTTCCGCCTATGTATTCTGCACTGAAGGTAAATGGTAAAAAGCTGTATGAACTGGCAAGAGAGGGCAAGACGGTAGAGCGTAAGGCACGGCCTGTATTTTTTTACAGGATAGAGATCCAGAAGATCGCCCTGCCGCTTATAAAGCTTACAGTCACCTGCAGCAAGGGAACGTATATACGTACCCTTTGCAATGACATTGGAGAGGCATTAGGCTGCGGAGGCAGTATGGAAAGCCTTGTAAGGAGCAAAGGTGGGACGGTATACGCTGGATGAAGCCTATACTCTGGCCCAGGTGGAAGAGATGAGAGATCAGGGAAAGATATCCCAGCTTGTGATTCCTGTGGAACAGGTCCTTGGTGAGTATCCCAGGCTGATGTGTACCCAGGCTGGTGACAGGCTTCTTCAAAATGGAAATCCCCTGATCCAGGAGCTGGTAAATGAAAGTGTTAAAGAGAGCTGGGTACGTATGTATGGCAGCACAGGGAATTTCACTGGGATCTATCAGTGGGATCAAGGGAAACAAAGGTATTTCCCTGTAAAAATGTTCATTTGAACGTATGATATTTTTACAGGTATTGGACATGAATTGAATTAAGGAGCAGATGATGGAATATCTGAAGATAAACGGGGAATTTCCAAGGCTTGCACCCTGCGGTGTGACCCTGGGAAAGTTCGACGGGATCCACAGAGGCCATATGCGTCTGGTGGAAAAGGTACTGGAATACAAGAAGATGACAGGCTCTAAGGCAGTGCTTTTTGCCATTGATGTAAATGAAAAGATGATCCTTTCCCGTAAGGAAAGGGCTGATTTCCTTGAAAAAGCAGGCATAGATGTATTGGTGGAGTGTCCTTTGACTGACAGCTTCAAGCATCAGAAAGCTGAGAATTTTATAAAAGAGATATTACTTGGGGATCTGCATGCCGGTTTTGTGGCAGTAGGAGAAGACTACCGGTTTGGATACGGCAGGAAAGGTACTCCACAGCTTTTGAAAAGCTTTGGCGCAAAATACGGTTTTCATGCTGAAATCATCTCAAAAGAGATGGATGGCAGACGAAAGGTAAGCAGTACGTTTATACGGGAAGAACTGAAAAAGGAAAAATGGAAGTAGAGGATCTGCTGGGCAGACCCTATTTTCTTGCAGGGGAGATTTTGCATGGGCGAGGCCTTGGACACAGAATGCTTCTTCCTACAACCAATATGATTCCTGATCCGGATAAGCTGATGCCTCCAAACGGTGTATATGTAACAGTTTCCCATTTTGAAAACCAGGTATATGGGGGAATCACCAATATTGGATGTAAGCCTACAGTAGGAGGAGAGTCTTTTATCGGTGCTGAGACCTATCTGTTTGACTGCAGTCAGGATTTGTATGGAAAGCCCTGTAAGGTAGAATTTCTGCATTATCTGAGGCCTGAATATAAATTCCCGTCCCTTGAGGCTTTGAAGACCCAGCTTTTAAAAGATGCGCAACTGGGAAAAGATTTCATGGACAAAAACCAGAATATCATATATAGTTAATGATGTAGCTACTGTAAAGAAACAGTAAAAAAAGTGTAAAATACAAGGGAGATAATTGAGCAATGGCAGAGATTATTCTTGGACTTATGGGAGGGCTTGGGCTCTTCTTATATGGTATGAGGTTAATGAGCGACAGTCTGGAACAGGCGGCTGGAGCCAGGATGAGGGCGATTCTTGAGTTCTTTACAAAGACCCCATTACGTGGGATCCTTGTAGGTACTCTTTTTACAGCAGTGATCCAGTCATCCAGTGCCTGTACAGTTATGGTGGTCAGCTTTGTTAATTCAGGGCTGATGGACCTGTACCAGGCTGCAGGCGTGATCATGGGAGCTAATATTGGTACTACAGTCACGTCACAGCTGATTTCATTTAACCTTTCCGCACTGGCACCTGCCATTGTTATGGCTGGTATCATACTGGTAATGGTTTCCAAGAAGGTGAAAGTCCGAGAGTGGCGAAGTACTTCTTGGATTTGGTATCCTGTTTATGGGACTGAATACAATGTCCAGCTCCATGGCTGTTTTTGAGGGAATCCCCTCAGGTAGTTGAGATCATGGGATCTCTTAACAGTCATTTTGCAGCATTGGTCGTAGGTCTTGTGGTTACAGCAGTCCTTCAGAGCTCTTGAGCTACGGTTGGTATTGTGCTCCTTCTTGCAAATCAGGGGCTGTTGGATATGGAGCGATCTGTTTCTTCATTATCCTTGGATGTAATATTGGAGCCTGTGTATCTGCACTTCTTGCCGGCCTGAATGGCAAGCGTGATGCAAAGAGAGCGGCAATGATCCATCTGCTGTTTAATATCCTGGGTACGATGATCATGTATGTGGCCCTGACTGTGGCACTGGAACCGATCACACACTTTATTGAATTTGTATCCGGAAGCAATCCGGGCCGTGAGGTGGCAAATGCCCATACATTGATCAAGATCGTGGAGGTATTGATCCTTGCACCGTTTATCAAGCAGATCGTAAAGATGACCGGCTGGATTGTAAGAGGAAAGGAAGAGGCAGAAGAAGAAGGCTTCCATCTTCAGTATATTGGCGAAAAATCAGTTTATTCTCCTACAACTGCTGTATTCGATGCGATCCGGGAGATGGAGAGAATGGGACATATGGCCATTTCCAATCTGGAGCGTGCCATGAATGCGCTGGTTACGCTGGATGAGCAGGAGATCGAACAGGTATATCAGGTGGAGAAGCAGATCGATTATCTGAACCATGAGATCACCAGTTATCTTGTAAAGGTAAATGGTACGACTCTTCCTGCAGATGACGCAAAGAGCATTGGCGGTCTGTTCCATGTGGTGAATGATATTGAGCGTATCGGGGATCATGCGGAGAATATTGCGTAGATGCAGCAGAATCCCGGTTGAAGCAGAATATTGGCTTCAGCGAATCTGCCAAGCGTGAGCTGTCCAGCATGCTGGACATGGTAATCAAGATCACCACATATGCGTTGGATATGTTCTCGAGCAATAATCAGGAGCATATGCAGGAGATCCTGGATCTGGAGGATCAGGTGGATGAAACCGAAAGGGAACTGCAGGAGTCACACATCCAGCGTCTTACCAGAGGCGAATGTACAGCCAGCGCAGGTATGATGTTCTCTGATATTATATCCGGTTTGGAGAAGAAGCACTGACTATGCTACCAACATTGCTTTTTCCCTTTTGGATGACGATCCTATTGAGCAACAGAAAGAGGAGCGTGCAAAAGCCGCTGGCAGATAAAGCTGTGTCTGGCAACAATTAACTCAGGAAAGCAACGGAGTAGTTAAAAAAACAACTGAAAAGTTCTATGGAAAAAGGTTTACAGGAAAAGGCGGATATGCTATACTGTCTTTTGTGTGGGTACAGCCCATATTCAGAGGTTGGAAACTCCGACCGTCTCTTAATATGCGGCGTTTACCTGCAGGCTTACGGTAAGGATTTGCCGGAGCACCTATTATAATATTTTAAGGAGGAAATCAAAGATGATTTCAAAAGAAAAGAAAGCAGCGATCATGAAAGAGTATGCAAGAAGCGAAGGTGATACAGGTTCACCGGAGGTTCAGGTAGCTATCCTTACAGCAAGGATCCAGGAGCTTACCGAGCATCTTCAGAGCAACCACAAAGACCATCATTCAAGAAGAGGTCTTCTGAAAATGGTTGGACAGAGACGTGGTCTGTTAGCTTACTTAAAGAAAACAGATATCGAAAGATACCGTGCACTGATTGAAAAATTAGGTTTAAGAAAGTAATTAGTATGCGGAAGGGACGGATTTCCATCCGTCCCTGTTTTATGGGCAACTAGGAAATTCCGTTGAAATTTCCTAGTACATAAAAAGATGTTAAGGCAGCAGAAGTTATTCCGAGATGACTGAAAAGCCCAGTTGCTTTGGCTGGCAAATGGTTTTTTCAGTTGTTTCGGGC
This sequence comes from Blautia sp. HA3515, assembly GCF_059933065.1. NCBI lineage: Bacteria > Bacillati > Bacillota > Clostridia > Lachnospirales > Lachnospiraceae > Blautia > Blautia sp. HA3515. The sequence continues at coordinate 16,053 of NZ_JAYFUY010000126.1, forward strand.
TTCTGTGTCAGATCAAAGAAAATAAGAGAATTGAAAAGGAGAAAAAAGATGTACAAAAGTTATTCCATGGAATTAGCTGGAAGAACGCTTACTGTAGACATCGGGCGTGTTGCAAAGCAGGCAAACGGTGCAGCCCTGATGCATTATGGTGATACCACTGTACTGGCAACAGCTACAGCATCAAAGGAGCCAAGAGAGGGAATTGACTTTTTCCCTTTAAGTGTAGAATATGAAGAGAAAATGTACGCTGTTGGGAAGATCCCAGGCGGCTTCAACAAGAGAGAGGGAAAGGCCAGTGAGCATGCGATCCTTACTTCCCGTGTGATTGACCGTCCAATGCGTCCTCTGTTTCCTAAGGATTATAGAAATGATGTTACACTGGTAGATATGGTTATGTCCGTGGATCCGGAGTGTAATCCTGAGATCCCTGCAATGCTGGGTTCCTCCATTGCTACCTGTATTTCCGATATTCCTTTTGACGGTCCATGTGCAACCACACAGGTTGGCCTGATCGATGGAGAGTTTATTATCAACCCAACTCTTGCACAGAAGGATATGTCTGACCTTCAGCTGACAGTTGCTTCCACAAGAGACAAGGTGATCATGATCGAGGCAGGGGCCAATGAGGTTCCTGAAGCAAAGATGATCGAGGCTATCTACAAGGCACATGAAGTCAATCAGGAGATCATCAAATTCATCGATAAGATCGTAGCAGAGTGTGGTAAAGAAAAGCATACCTATCAGTCCTGTGCAGTTCCGGAAGAGCTTTTTGCAGCCATCAAAGAGATCGTTCCTCCAGAAGAAATGGAAGTGGCAGTATTCTCTGATGACAAGCAGACAAGAGAGAACAATGTGGCACAGGTTACTGAGAAGCTGAAAGAGGCTTTTGCAGATAAAGAAGAATGGCTGGCTGTACTTGGTGAGGCTGTATACCAGTATCAGAAGAAGACTGTACGTAAGATGATCCTGAAAGACCACAAGCGTCCGGATGGACGTGCCATCAAGCAGATCCGTCCTCTGGCTGCAGAAGTGGATATTATCCCCAGAGTTCATGGCTCTGCCATGTTTACAAGAGGACAGACACAGATCTGTACAGTGACGACTCTGGCACCGCTTGCAGAGGCACAGAGACTGGACGGACTGGATGAGTTTGAAACATCCAAGAGATATATGCATCACTACAATTTCCCATCCTACTCTGTAGGCGAGACAAAGCCATCCAGAGGACCGGGACGCTGTGAGATTGGTCATGGAGCATTGGCAGAGAGAGCGCTTGTACCTGTACTTCCAAGTGAAGAAGAGTTCCCATATGCAATCCGTACCGTGTCTGAGACTTTTGAGTCCAATGGTTCTACTTCTCAGGCAAGTATCTGTGCATCTACCATGTCTCTGGAAGCAGCCGGAGTACCCATCAAGAAACCGGTTGCAGGTATTTCCTGCGGTCTTGTTACCGGAGATACAGATGATGATTACATCGTACTGACCGATATCCAGGGTCTTGAGGACTTCTTTGGCGATATGGACTTTAAGGTGGCAGGTACCCATGATGGTATCACAGCGATCCAGATGGATATTAAGATCCATGGTCTTACCAGACAGATCGTAGAGGAAGCAATTGCACGTACCAAAGAGGCAAGAGAGTACATCCTTACAGAAGTAATCGAGAAATGTATCCCAGGTCCACGTCCAAGCGTTGGCGCTTATGCACCTGAAAGATCATCCAGATCCAGATCGATCCTCAGAAGATCGGTGATGTAGTTGGGCAGCGTGGAAAGACCATCAAGACGATTATTGAGCGTACAGGTGTTAAGATCGATATTACAGACGAAGGCGCAGTTTCCATTTGTGGTGTTGATGCCAAGAGCATGGAAGAAGCTAAGAAAATGGTTGAGATCATTGCTACAGATTTTGAGCAGGGTCAGATCTTTACCGGCCGTGTGATCAGCATTAAGGAGTTTGGCGCATTTGTTGAGTTTGCACCAGGCAAAGAAGGCATGGTTCATATTTTCCAGAGATCTGCAAGGAGCGTATCAACCGGGTAGAGGATGTACTTACACTTGGTGATAAGGTGACAGTGATCTGCCTTGGAAAAGACAAGATGGGAAGAATGAGCTTCAGCATCAAGGATGTTCCGGCAGAAGCAAGAAAATAAATTTCATATTACAATAAGAATTACAATAAGAGCAAAGGGCTGCTGCAGGATTGATGTGGCAGCTCTTTTTGCAGGAGTTAGAATTATGAGAAGAATCGGAAAATTCCATAAAGTAAGCTTTGAAAGATTTGCCGGTGACTGGAAGGATTCCTTTCCGGAAATGAAAGAGGAAGAAGTAAAGGCTGTATATGAGGATCTTTCTCTTCCCAGAAGAGCCACTGCAGGAAGTGCCGGGTATGATTTTTTTGCACCGGTAAGTTATACCATTAAGCCTGGGGAAACTGTGAAGATCCCTACAGGGATCCGTGTGGAAATGGAACAGGACTGGGTATTGAAATGCTATCCAAGAAGCGGCCTTGGATTTAAATACAGGCTTCAGCTGAATAATACTGTGGGGATCATTGATAGTGATTATTTCTATTCTGATAATGAGGGACATATTTTTGCAAAGCTGACCAATGATTCAAAGGAAGGGAAAATTGTGGAGATTGCTGCAGGCACAGGCTTCATGCAGGGAATCTTTGTAGAATACGGTATCACAGTAGATGATGATGTAACAGATGTGCGAAATGGTGGGTTTGGAAGTACCACCGAAAAATAAGTAGAACCTGGCAGACAAAAAAGAGGCCGGAGCCCCTGGAAGAATTATTCCAGGGGAGCTCCGGCTTCTTCTGCATCCCGTGCATTCTGAAGGACAACATCAAAAGCAACGGCTGCTTTATTGTATTCTTCATCATCTTCAATATTTGCCAGCATTGGATCGCCGGATTCTGTGCGGGTGAAGGAGTAAAGATATACTTCACCATCTGTATTCTGGCCGTTCTCATCCAGAGGAAGAAGTGCAATGTATTCTTTTGCATCTACCGGGAAGATGGTCAGGATGGCACATTCTACTTCTGTATCATCCTCCATGGTAAGAGTGATGGTACGGTGGGAAGAAATGTCACTGCCGCCACAGCCGCCTGCACAGGAAGCACAGTCGCTGGGGCTGCAGGAAGTGCTGCCGCTGCAGCCAAATTCTGTATCGCTCATAAAAATGATCCTCGCTTTTCTTTAATATGATACCTGTGGATCGCTTTATGCTTTGCACACCCACAGGTATCATTATACTAACAGATATGTAACCAGATTGCAATGACTGGTATTGTATATTTACTTAATGCATCACTGGTATTGTATATTTACTCAATGCATGACTGGTATTGTATATTTACTTAATGCATCACTGGGATTCCTTATTTGCTTAACGCTCTGGAAGAGGAACGGGAGTAAAGCAATTTCAGGAAAATAGGTGTGATCACGGAAGATACCAGGATCAGCAGGATAACAGCTGTGAAATACTTGGACTCAATCATACCAACCTGAAGTCCCTTCTGAGCAACGATCAGGGCAACCTCTCCACGAGTCATCATGCCTACTCCGATTTTGATAGAATCTTCGCCGCTGAAACCAAGCACCTTGGACATCAGTCCACAGCCTACGATCTTGGTGATCAGTCCTACTGCCACAAAAAGTACACAGAAAAGAAGAAGGGCAGGTGTCAGCTGGTCAATATTTGTTTTCAATCCAATGCTGGCAAAGAAAACAGGGGCAAATACCATGTATGAGCTTACGTCAGCCTTGCGGGCAATATATTCTGCATCATCAATGCTGCACAGGATAATACCTGCCACATAAGCACCGGTAATATCAGCGATACCGAAATATTTTTCTGCAATATAGGCCATGGCAAAGGCAAGTACAAAGCCGAAAATAGGAAGTCTCCTTGTATGAGGATAACGCTTGTCCAGCCACTGGAAGAATTTGCAGATCAGAACACCTAGGATGAAGAAGATCAGGAAAAACAGCACAGTGGAAATGATCACCTTGGAAGGCTTGGAATTAGGATCTTTCATACCAATTACAAAGGTCAGTACAATGATCCCGATCACATCGTCAATGATCGCAGCACTCATAACGGTGGTTCCGGTTTCTGTTTTAAGATAGCCCAACTCCTTCAAGGTGGCAACTGTAATACTTACAGAGGTGGCTGTCAGGATCACTCCGGTAAAGATGGCAGAGTAAAATCCGGAAGAACCGCCGGGAGCAAAACCATAATAGCAGCTATAAAGCAGATATCCGCCAAGAAGCGGTACCAGTACTCCTGAACAGGCGATCAGAAAGGCTTTCCAGCCTGTACGCATCAGATCCTTCAGACTGGTCTGAAGACCGGCAAAAAACATAAGCAGAACAACACCGATCTCGGCAAGGCCGCTGATCAGATCTGTCTGCTGAACAAGACCGAGCACACAAGGACCGATCAGAAGTCCTGCAATGATCTCTCCTACAACCTGCGGTGCTTTCAGCTTTCCGGCGATAAGACCGCACAATTTGGCAGAGATCAGGATAATGGCCAGATCTTTAAAAATCTCATAAGTTTCCATTCATAATTCCCCCTCATATAATAGGTATTTTAAGGTTCATTTGTAACGGAACAATTATAGCATTGCTGTTTTAGGTATGCAAGCAAGAAAAGCTGTTTTTATCTGTCAAATTGTGTTATACTTATAACAGTATGCGAAAAGGGATAAAAGCAATTGAAAACAGATTCGCAGCATCATATGGGCAGGAATCCTGCCTGGGTAAAGGAGCAAAGAATGAAACTTATTTCATGGAACGTAAATGGGATCAGAGCCTGCCTGACCAAGGGATTTGAGGAGAGTTTCAAGAAGCTGGACGGAGATGTTTTCTGTCTGCAGGAAACCAAGTGTCAGGAAGGACAAGTGAAAATAGAACTTCCGGGCTATCATCAGTATTGGAATTATGCCAATCGTAAAGGATATTCCGGTACAGCCATTTTTACAAAAAAGGAACCTCTTTCTGTTTTTTATGGAATGGGCATAGAAGAGCATGATAAAGAGGGACGGATGATCACACTTGAATTTCCGGAAGCTTATATAGTTACTGTATATACACCCAATTCCCAGAGTGAACTTCGCCGCCTTACATACCGGCAGCAGTGGGAAGCGGATTTCCTTGCTTATCTGCAGAAGCTTAAGGAGCAAAAGCCGGTGATCTGCTGTGGCGATATGAATGTGGCACACAAAGAGATCGATCTTAAGAATCCTAAGAATAATCGTATGAATCCAGGATTTACCGATGAAGAGAGAGCTTGCTTTTCAAAATTACTGGATCATGGTTTTACAGATACTTTCCGCTATTTTTATCCGGAACAGGAAGGGATTTATTCCTGGTGGTCCTACAGATTTAAGGCCAGGGAGAAAAATGCAGGATGGAGGATCGACTACTTTCTTACCTCTTCTTCATTAGAAGAAAGATTAAAAGATGCAAAGATCCATACAGAGATCATGGGATCTGATCATTGTCCGGTTGAATTGGAGATCGATCTTTGATATCAGCTGGGAGTCAATCCCCCAGCTGATATAGCCTCCGGCAGGATTGCAGAGGTGCGCAGGAGAAGTATGTCATGCAATTGCATGACGCGCACCTCGCAGCAAGAATGCCGAGGCATTCTTGAATAAAAAATAGGAGGGCAGCACATGCAGTCTATGAATAACACCAGAATTAAACCGGGATATCCACAGGTTCTTGGAGCGTACAAGCTGGAGGGCGGATACAATTTTGCAGTTGAAGCTCCTGAGGATGCCCAGGTTTCCCTGCTCTTATATAAACGAAATCAGCCTGCGCCAGTTGAGGAGATTCCTATGGGCCTGGGAATACCAGACAGGCAGAGTTTTTGCGATCCGTCTTACAGATAAAAGCCTTGCCAGCTGCCAGTACAATTTCCTGATCAACGGAAGCGTGGTGCAGGATCCCTGTGCCTGCCGTCTGACAGGCAGGAAGAGATTTGGAAGCCCGTATACTGAGGATCCTCATGCAGTACGGTGTGAGCTTCTTAAAGATACACCATATGACTGGGAAGGCGATGAGGGGATCCAGAGAGAATATAAGGATATGATCCTTTACAAGCTTCACGTAAGAGGCTATACAAAGGCTGCCGGAAGTACCATAAAGAAAAAAGGTACATTTCAGGGTCTGACAGAGATGATCCCTTACTGGAAGGATTTAGGGATCAATACCATTGAACTGATGCCTGCCTATGAATTTCAGGAAGTGGCTGATAAAAAGGGAACAGGTAGGGATGATCACCAGCCGAAGGAAAAAGGACGAAGTGAATTTCTGGGGATATATTCCTGGAAGCTACTTTGCCCCAAAGGAAGCCTACTGTGCCGGCAGAGATCCGGTACAGGAGTTTAAGGATATGATCAAAGCCTTTCATAAGGCAGGGATCGGCTGTATTATGGAAATGTTTTTCCCAAGGGATATCAGTCCTCTGATCCCTTTACATGCACTTCAGTTCTGGAAAGAATATTACCATGTAGACGGTTTTCATCTTCTGGGAGACGGAGTTCCGCTGGAACTGCTTCTTAGGGACGGCCTGCTTGCCGGTACCAGGATCATGACCCAGGGATACGATATGAATGCATTTTACAAAGGGCGGAAATTCGTGCACCGAAGCTTTGCTGAATACAATCCGGGATTTCTTCAGGATATGCGGCGCTTTTTGAAAAGTGACGAGGATATGGTTTCAGCAGCCAGATACCGCCTCTCCAGAAATCCGGACACTTACGGAGTGATCAATTATATAGCCAGCCAGGATGGATTTACCATGAATGATATGGTATCCTATAATTACAGACACAATGAGGCCAATGGAGAGGATAACTCGGACGGCTGCGCATATAATTATTCCTGGAATTGTGGTATAGAAGGGCCAAGCAGGAAGACGGCCATCCGGCAGCTGCGGGAACGGCAGATCCGTAACGCATTTGCCATGGTACTTCTTGCACAGGGTACGCCTATGATCTATGGCGGAGATGAGATCTGTAATTCCCAGGAAGGAAATAACAATGCCTATTGTCAGGATAACAGTATTGGCTGGGTAGACTGGAAAGGCCAAAAGAGAAATCAGGGGATCCATACGTTTGTAAAGAAGGTGATCCGTTTTCGGATGGAGCATCCCATCCTTCACGGGGCAACGCAGCTAAGAGAGTCAGATTATCTGGCAATGGGTCTTCCGGACATGTCCTTCCACGGCGAACGCGCCTGGTTTTGCAGTTCAGAGAATACCAGCCGCATGCTGGGCATTCTGTACTGCGGTGCATATGCAGGAGATCAAACAGCCGATGAGAATATTTACATTGGATATAATTTTTACTGGGAAAAGCGTTCTTTAGCATTGCCGGATCTGCCGGATACCATGCAATGGAAAAAGGTGATCGATACCTGGGATCTGACCGTGGACGGCTTCTATGAGAAAGAGAATGCCAGGGAGTATACCAAGTCTGTGGAGATCCAGCCCAGGAGTATTGTAGTACTTCTTGGAGAAAAGATTCCTGTTCCCAGCAAAAGAAAAAAAGAAAATACGCGAAAAACATGCAGGGCAGGAGGTAAAACATGCATCCGTGGCTTCACTTCAAAACAATCACAAAGCATAAACTGACGGTAATGGGTTATTGCTTTCGTATCGGATTATATAAGCAGGGCCTTCTTCATGATCTTTCCAAGTATTCGCCTGCAGAATTTCTTGTAGGATGCAGGTATTATCAGGGAGACCGCAGCCCTAACAATGCAGAAAGGGAGGCTACCGGAAGTTTCCACAGCCTGGCTTCACCATAAGGGAAGAAATAAACATCATTATGAGCACTGGGTAGATTATTCCCTTGATGATCCACATGTGATCATGGGTGCGCCTATGCCCAGGAAATATATTGCAGAGATGGTGATGGACAGGATCAGCGCATCCAGAACCTATATGGGAGATGCTTATACCTGTCAGGCTCCATTACAGTATTATCTGAAAAGCAAAAAATAAATTATGGTTTGTACATCCAAAGACCAAAAGAGATCTGGAAGACACTTCTTCGGATCCTTAGTGACCATGGGGAAGAAAAAGCGCTTCATTATATTAAAAATGTATATCTTCGTAAATAACAAACTTACAAAAGGGGGCTTTTTAAATGAAGAAATATGATTATCTGATCGTTGGAGCAGGTTTGTTTGGGGCTGTGTTTGCACATGAAGCTGCCCAAAAAGGGAAAACTTGTCTTGTGATCGACAAAAGAGATCATATTGGCGGAAATATTTAGACAGAAGAAATAGAAGGGATCCAGGTACACAGATACGGAGCCCATATTTTCCATACATCAAAGAAGAATGTGTGGGAATACGTGAACCAGTTTGCAGACTTTAATCATTTTGTAAATTCTCCGGTAGCTATCTACAAGGATGAGCTTGACAACCTGCCCTTTAACATGAACACCTTCCATCAGCTGTGGGGAGTAAAGACTCCGGCAGAGGCAAAGGCAAAGATCCAGGAGCAGATCAGCCGTATGCATATCACCCATCCAAAGAACCTGGAAGAGCAGGCTCTTGCTTTGGTTGGACAGGATGTATACGAAAAACTGGTAGAGGGCTATACCAGAAAGCAGTGGGGCAGAGAGTGTAAGGATCTTCCTGCATTTATTATCAAACGTCTGCCCCTTCGCTACATTTATGATAACAATTACTTTAAAGATCCTTATCAGGGAATTCCTATGGGTGGATATACCAAGATCATTAAGAAACTTCTGGAAGGAGTGCAGGTGTGCCTGAAAACTGACTTTTTTGCTAATCGTCAGGAGCTGTCTGCACAGGCTGACAAGATCCTGTTTACAGGAATGATCGATGAATTTTATGATTACTGCTATGGGGCATTGGAGTACCGTTCACTTCGCTTTGAAACTGAAGTTCTGGATATGGGCAATTACCAGGGCAATGCAGTTGTGAATTACACAGATTATCAGGTTCCTTATACCAGGATCATTGAACATAAGCATTTTGAGTTTGGTACACAGCCTAAGACTGTGATCACCGAGAATAT